>NVSS01000044.1 GCA_002732805.1 Coxiella sp. (in: g-proteobacteria) | reverse complement strand
GGAGCTAGACATGGAAGCGACAGGACGTTTTCTAACAGTAAATAAGTCAAAGATGCACTACCTGGAGTCAGGTCAGGGCGATGTTTTTTTGTTTTTGCACGGTATTCCTACGTATTCCTATGTGTGGCGTCATATTATTCCGCCGTTAGCAACCTCCGTACGGTGTGTTGCCCCTGATTTAATTGGCATGGGTTTTTCTGATAAGCCGGATATTGATTACCGTATTTTTGAACACATTGACTACATCGAAAAATTTATTGATCAGTTAGGATTAGACAATATTACTTTGGTATTGCATGGTTGGGGGTCTGTGGTGGGCCTTGAGTATGCGCGACGTCACCCGGATAAGATTAAGGCACTGGCTTTTTATGAATCCCACATACGACCGGTTACTGAGTGGAATATGCTGTCCCTGCCCGTACAACAATTTGCCGCTTTATTGAGTCGACCGGGCGCCAGTTATCGAGCGGTGGTGAAGCAAAATTATTTAGTTAATCGTTTGTTGCCGCGTAGCATGATGCGCCCTTTAACGGATCAAGAATTAGCAGCCTATCGCCAGCCTTATCCCGATGCGGGCAGTCGACGACCGTTATGGCAATACATCCAAGACTTGCCCTTGGGCAAAGGCCCGGATGATGTGGTGTCCCTTATCGAGGGGTATTCGACGTGGTTACAACAGACGGCGATCCCAAAACTGATGATCTATGCGATCCCTGGCTTCATCACGACCGTAGATACAGTTGCATGGGCGCGCGAAAAGCTGCATAATTTAAAGCTAGTTGGGTTGGATGATGCATTACATTTTGCCCAAGAGACGATGCCAGAGGTTTTTGCAGATGCATTACTCAATTGGCATGAGGAGATCAAATAAGGAGGTCACGTGATTAAAGGATGTTTAGTAGCACTCTCTCTGGTGGGTAGCGTTTTGTTGATGGGCTGTTCAGAATCGGGCAGCGGATTAGGTCATACCAATGCGCCGGTGTATCAACAGCACACGTCTTATGGCGCGATGCCGATGCGTAGTGAGGCACAATCCAATACCAAACACGTCGCGGGATTCCCAGAAGGGCACCCCCTAAATTCCGGCACTCAAGCAGATGAGTCCACGCACATGGATGGATTGAATGATCGCGATAACACGCATTATTAGACGTTTTACTTTATTAGTATTATTTGCCAGTACGCTGTTGCTAGTAGGATGCAGCACGCCGACGGCAGGTGATGCCGATATGCAGCCTGTGGCAGCTGCTAATATTGCCACGATAGTATAACTTACACACATAAGGAGCATGACATGACAAAAAAAGGAATCATAATTGCAACAGCTGTCGCTTCGGCAGTAGCGTTAGCGAGTAGTGGTATTGCGTTTGCCGGTGCTAACGATAATATGGCTGGCGCCAAATCAACGATGAAAGCTAAAAATAGCTGCAGTGGCAAGATGAAGAGTAAGAACAGCTGTAAGATGAAGAGCAAGAATGGCTGTAAGATGAAAAGCAAGAACGGCTGTAAGATGAAAAGCAAGAACGGCTGCAAGATGAAAAGCAAGAACGGCTGTAAGATGAAAAGCAAGAACGGCTGCAAGATGAAAAGCAAGAACGGCTGCAAGATGACAGGCAAGAACAGTTGCAGCTAACTGAAAAACATAAATTTGCGGGCTTTGGTATTGGACTCAGGCCCGTTCATTATGATGATATATTATCTACTTCTCCCGATGTCGATTGGTTTGAAGTCCTATCAGAAGATTATTTAGTGGCCGGCGGGGCGCCGCTTGCCTATTTGGATCAGATTTGTGAGCGCTATCCCGTTGCGATGCACGGTGTGTCCCTGTCTATTGGTAGCACCGACCCACTTAACTGGGATTACCTCAAGCGCTTAAAACAATTAATGCAACGTGTGAAGCCAATGTGGCTATCCGACCACTGTTGCTGGACAGGCGTGGATCAGGTTAATTTACATGATTTAATGCCACTACCTTATACCGATGAAGCGATTAAACATACCGCTGTGCGTATCAAGGAAGTTCAGGATTTTCTCGAGCGTCCTTTAGTGCTGGAAAATGTATCGAGTTATATTGCCTATCAAGACTCACAAATGAGCGAGTGGCAATTTTTAAATGCATTGTGTGCTGAAACGGGCTGTTTGCTATTATTAGATATTAATAATATTTATGTGAGTGCCTTTAATCACGGGTTTAATCCAATGGATTACGTGAATGGCATTAACGCGGATGTGGTACAGCAATTTCATTTGGCCGGACACAAGCACTGCGACACCTATATTATCGATACCCATGATGATGAGATTATTAACGCCGTATGGCGGCTGTATCGTTGTGCCATAGAGCGCTTTGGCGCGGTCTCAACCTTAATTGAGCGTGATGCCAATATTCCGCCCTTAGCGGTGATGCTAAAAGAACTCGACCAGGCGCGTACGATTTATCAATCGGTTACTGAGGCACAGGTAGCGTGACATCATTAAAAGAGACGCAGCAGGCGATTAGTGGCTTTGTACGGGAGCAAACGGATGCGAGCCACCTGGTAGTCGCACCGGACAATATGCCGGCTGTAGGACGCTTACAAGTGTATCGTAGCGCTTATTATTTGCGTCTTATCGAAGCCCTAGAAGACGATTACCCACGTTTGGCTGAGAGAATGGGGCGACGCGAATTCGGGGGTTTGGTTCATGATTACTTAGAGGTGTTTCCATCAAACAGTTATAGCTTGCGTGATCTGGGTCGACATATGCCGGTGTTCATGTCCAAGCACGGTGATTACCCTAGTGAGCTTGTGGCGTTAGCGGAATTTGAATGGGCCATGGTTGAGGTGCTGTTTGTTGCGGATGAATCCCTATTAACACGGGAGGCACTTTCTTTATTAGCGCCGGAGCAGTGGTTAACGATTTCCTTTAATTTAATACAAGGGCAGGTAGTTTTAGTGCTGACAAAAAGCCTAGCGTTGTGTATCGATGAAGATGCTGACATATCGGTTGCGCTGTTAGTATGGCGCAAACACAATGAAGCTTATTATCAAGCGCTGAACGCGTTTGACGCACAGCTATTGCGCTGTTTTTCAGCAGGCCTTGACTTTGCGACAACGTGTGAGAAAATGGCTACAGACTCGACGGAAGCGCAGGTGATTGCTGATATGTCACAAGCTATTCAATACTGGGTGGATCAAGAAATTTTCAAAGCAGTTGACATCAGTTAACTTCAACATAAGGAATGATAATGAAAAAACAAGCAGTAGTAGTTGCGATCGGTATGTTAGGTGTATCGATGGCTTTCGCCGCGCCAAAGCACGCGCGAATGCCTCTTAAAAATGACACGCAACGTGTGAGTTATATTTTAGGACTCCAGGCGGGACAATCCTTCAAAAAAGTAGGTGTGAAGCTTGATCAGAGAGCCTTTATTAAAGGGATGAACACCGGTACAACAGGCACTAAGCCGCTGTTAACCGTCCAACAAATGCAAACCGTTATGATGCGCTTTAAAACGGCATTAGCGATCAAGTTGAAAGCGAAAGTGGCCACATTGGCGGCAAGAAATCTTGCAAAAGGAACAGCATTTTTAGCGGCAAATGCTAAGAAGTCAGGCATTAAGACACTGTCATCGGGCATCCAGTACAAAGTTATCAAGAAGGGCACGGGTATGATGCCTAAAGCGACGGACAAGGTGACGGTTGATTATGAGGGATCAACGATTAATGGTATCGTATTTGATAGCTCCTATAAGCGCGGAACACCCGCTACGTTCCCATTAAATGGTGTAATTAAGGGGTGGACGGATGCGTTGAGCCACATGAAGAAAGGTGCTACTTGGATGATTTACATTCCGGCCGCTCTGGCTTATGGTGCGAACGGTCAGCCACCCGTGATTGGTCCGAATGAAGCATTAGTGTTTAAAGTGCACTTAATTAAAATCAACAGCAAATAATATATTGGGGACGGGGGTGTGTCTTACAACAGACTACAGTCTATTGTAAGACACACCCCCGTCCCCAAATTAATTTTTTTCATTGAGTACCGCTAAATCAGCAATATCATCGTCTGATAATTCTACTTTTTCAATTTTAATAAAGCGACTCGATATTTTTTGTGAGGAACGGTGTACCAGTTCGACGTCTTCGTGTGCTTGGTTAATGTGTCGTGACAAGTTATCCATGCGCTTTTGAAAGCGATCGAAGTCTTTGCCGAGCGCGAGTAAGTGTTCTTGGATGATGTGTACTTGACGGCGCGTGGCTTCATCCTTGAGTACGGCGCGTGCCGTCGTGAGTACCGCCATCAATGTGGTGGGTGACACCAGCCAAACATGCGCCTTGTGTGCCGCTTCAATAAGATCGGGGTAATGCGCATGAATTTCTGCAAAAATAGACTCTGCGGGTAAAAACATAATGGCCCCATCAGCCGTTTCGTTGGCGATAATGTATTTTTCAGAGATGGTTTTGATATGATGTTTAATGTCGAGGCGAAAGCGTGCTTCCAGTTGGGTGCGTTCATGGCTACTCAATCCAGATTGATTGAGCTTGTGGAAGGTCTCAAGTGGGAATTTAGCATCGATGGCGAGATTGCCAGTAGGTGCAGGCAGGAATAAAAAACAATCCGGACGTTTACCGTTTGACAGTGTGTGTTGCATCGCAAAGTGTGTTTCGGGGATCATATTGTGGATGAGTGAGCTGAGTTGCACTTCGCCAAAAGCGCCACGTGATTTTTTATCGACTAGGATTTCTTTTAAGCTGATGACGTTTCCGGACAGCTCTGATATTTTCTTTTGCGCTTCATCAATGATGGTGAGGCGTTTGACGACATCGGTGAAGGTTTGGGTGGTTTTTTCAAATCCTTTGGTGAGCTGCTTATCGACTTCGCCACTAATTTCTTTGAGGCGCGAGTGCACTTCTTGGGTCAGCTTATCAAAGTTTTTACCGAGCTGATCACTTTGCAGCTTAATCGTCTCAGTTACTTGGCGACGCACGTCTTTCATGCCCTGTTGCAAGCTATCTTGCGTGACCTTGAGGCTTTTGAGTTGGTGGTCATCAAATTGATGGCGTAGTGCGTTTTGCTCGCGTTCTTGCTTCTTCAGCCAGCCTTGAACGATGTATAGTAATCCAGCAGCAGCGACAAAGATAACAATAAAAGCACAGAGTTCCCAGATCATTGGTTTTCCTTAATACGAATAGAGCCACTATGTTACCAGAGCATATCAATGTGGTAAAAGGTTAACTGCATCATTAAATTGACTTAAATATGGGCACATGTATAATGTGGCACAAACTATATGAGCACTATTGGGGCGGGTGATGAACTATTATTTACAATTATTGCAGAGTGAGCTGTTACAGGCGTTTGATAAGAATGGCATAAGCTCTCAAAACATTGATATTTCAAATTTCAATCAAGAAACACTGCTTCAATGCTTGGAGCTGGCGGAACATCGGTTACTCGCCCTCTCAAATGTACGCTTGCTGCAGCAGTTTCCATCCTATTTTCGTTCACACCGACAAACAGGACTAACTAAGGAAGGGTGGATTAAGGTCCTAGATTCGAAAAATACCGCGTTTCGTCTGTTTGCAGAGTATGAGGGAGGGGCCTATCAGGACTTCATGCGGATGGTATTAGCATACCTTGATCCCATGAGTATCTATTATTTATTGGACGCACTAACTGCGAATCTCGCGAAGGGAGAGGCGAATGTTAAATTCTATGAAATTGAAGGTTTTCAAGCAGTCTTAGATAAAAAATTCCCCAGTACGCTCGCGGTGGGATGTGCGGCTTCATTTGCGATTGCCGACAAGAAATTATACCACTGGGGAGCGATTTTCGAACATAAAAGCATGGCTGCAAGCCTATATGGGGTATGAAAATGTGATGGCGATCACGGCAAGTGGTGTGTATGGGGTGGGTAAAGGGTGTTATGGCACACTCGGTATTGAGGCTGATAGTGAGTATGATGTATTCACGGCACGCCGTGTGCCTGCGCTCGAAAGATTGGGCGTAACGATTACAAAAATAGTGTTAAGTGAGACGAAAACATTAATCTTAACAGAGAAGGGTGATGTTTATTTTCTCGGATTAGCGGGTGATGGCTGCAAGCATTTTGAGCCCTGTAAAATTCAATTAACGGATGATAGTGAGTCGTGCGTGATTGATGTTGCAGTCACTGAGGGTGCCTGTTTTCTTTTAACTCGTCAGGGCAGCCTACACAGTATGGATTCGAAGCAGACGCAATTATGTTTATCGCCTGCCCGTCTTGTTGTTGAGTCAGTGCATAAGCTTGTTCAATTTGAAGGCGGTTTTCTGGCATTGTCTTGTACCGGTAAGGTATATACGTTGACGGGTGAGCTCGATAATATATTTCCTACAGAAGAGCATGAGACGGCCCAGGTTGGGCTGCTTAAGCGTGTCGATACACTAAGCCCTTATGATATCGTCGATATCTTTCCTAGCAATGGAGCAACATTTGGTTATGCACAGACACGTAACGGAAGGGTTATCGCATGGAACAGTTCCTACGCTAATGAAGAATTTGGGCATGCTAATAGTCATGCAGAGTTAGGGCTTGGGCATACTGACCCTGTGACGAGCCCAGAAGCGCTGACGTTTGATTTCAGTGATCATCGGCGCATTATGCCTTGTTTATGGCAAGAGGCGCGTGACCGAAATAAAATGCTTGAGGGAGCTGTCATGCCGCAACCTGACGGACCGAGTCGTTAATTCTGGCCATAACGCGTCATCTATGTACGTTTGTTGAGCGCTTTTATGTGTCATCACTCCCATGAATTGATAAAACCTTTGACAGGGTGTAAAAATTAAACTATATAGGTAGCGTTTAATTAAAGCATTCATTGGGTGGGGATATATCATGAGACTAACACAGCAAGCTGAACAAACAAAAGATTCAAATACAGATCATCAATCCAGGCGTACCCACTCTGCTTCAAGCCTTAATACGGCCACCCATGTAGCGAGTAGCTCAGTAGTTTATGGAGCAATACCAACAGTTCCAGCAAGCGACGTTGCCTTAACTGCTCCGCTGCTGCCTCAAGGGCCATACGTTGCGTCCAGTAGCGGCACTGTTTTTTTTCCTGCTAGTGAGGTGCAGTTCCCGCTTGTAATGCCGCAATATGTAATGCGGCAAGATGTAATGCAGCCATATTTAATGCGGCAAGATGCAATGCAGCAACATGTAATTCAACAAGATGCAATGCTGCAATATGTGGTACAGCCACAGCAATATGGAATTCAACAAGATGCAATGCAGCAATATGTGGTACAGCCACAGCAATATGGAATGCTACCACTGCAACCCGCAGTCGGGGTGGCAATGGCTCCTGACCCATCAGCGATGCATTCTATGAGCACTCCAGATACGTTCGTATACAACAAAGAGAAGCGTAAACAGTATGTTTTCTTTAATTTTCGTGTGGACAAGGGACGGGGAGAAAAACAAATCGAGAAGAAATGTTGCATCCTATTAGAACGCCTGCGAGAACTAGAGCTGCCTGTTTTAGCTCTGCGTACAGCACGTTCAGCGGGTAGAGCGATCGCTGAAGATAAAATCACTGAGATTATTATTGCCGTTGATAATTCGAGCCCAGAGCAAGCCTCGGGTACGGCACATAGATTGTGCCAAATTATCGAATACCTATTTGAGCTTCGTCAAAAACACCCACTGCCGAATGCTAGCATCAAAATAATTTTCAGAGAGCCGTCTCTTCAGCCTGGAGACTATCGCTATATTAGTAAAATGGGACTAAGAGTAAGCCTTATTAATATACTGACTGATTCTCTGGCCGTCCTCAAACTTACTCAGTGTGAGCGTCTACTGATCGCTCATTACATAAGAGTGGTAACTAAACTCTACGATGCAGTCAAACCACAGATCGGGAATTCCAGGACGCAAACTGATCTTAAGGAAACTGCGTCAGCAAGTGCTACAAGCAGCGTATCAGCGGCAACCGCTAATAATAAGCGCAAAAAAAATGGAACTGAGGTTGGTCGGAACGCCAAGCGGTCAAATATAGCGAGTTCAGCAAGTACTACAAGCAGCGCATCAGTAGGATACCCAGGAATGTTTGGGCGGTCAGATGCAACAAATACAGTGCCTGATGCGCCAGGTTGTAATTCAAGTTCGAATAACACACCTGAGGAAGTTGCTATTGTACGATACGGATGACGATCAAGTCGTTACTTCTGGCCGTAACGCTTTACGGGCGTGCGTTTATAATAATTAAAGGCACCCAGCGAATCATTAGTAATAGAATGTCGGTAGTGGTGTTTGCGCTTGGCATAGGGCTTTGTAAGTGATTCGTAAATATCAGCATCCGAGAAATCGACGCCTTTTGCTGCTGCATCATAGCGTGTTGCGGCAAAAATAAGTGTTTTCATGCCGGCCCAATAAATAGCGGAATAGCACATAGGGCATGATTCAGCGCTACTATAAATAATGCAATGCGACCATTGGCTTGGTTGTGCGAGCTTAGAATCTTTGCGATTGATGTGACCTAAATTAACGACCCCCAGATCTTTAGCGGCCATACGAATGGTGTCTACTTCGGCATGCGCGGTAGGATCGTGATTTTCAACGACTTGGTTATGGCCCACCCAGTAACGAATAACGCGGCCACTCTTATTATCGATTTGCAGAATGACGGCGCCAAACGGCCCACCACCATGCTGAACGGAGTAGAGGGCTGCTCGATTGGCTAAGTGCATCCACGGATCGCTTGTAATTTGAATTCCCTTATAGGTGTTGTGTGCTTCTATGTTGCGTTTTTGGCAGGAGCGCTGAGCACATTTACTTTTATTTTTAAGCGTGCATGGTGGGCAATAGCCATTCCATTTCTGTGCGTTAGGATTCATGGGTTTGGGTAGTTTCCATACGCTATTATCGCCGGAAAACATACCATACATTCGGGTGGTAGGTGCTGGTTTTGGCGCTGCTGCTAAGCCACTACTCATGGTGATGATAAGAAATAGGATCAGGTAACGTAATTTGTGAGAAAGGACGTGCATAGCAAAACATCCAAATTGTTTAAACCAGCTTTAAGCATAATACATATCCTACCTCAGTTCCAGATATTCGTACGATAGGTATCGATCCCTTAGTTAGCCGGCAATACCCACCAATCGTATGGGGGCTTCCGTGCCATTTTGTATTTTTAGGGGTAGGGCAAGTATGTAAGCGCCCACGGGCGGTAGTAGATGCGCATTGGCCACATTCTCGATGATGAATTTATCAGCGCCCAGTAGCGTTTTGTGTACCGGGAATCCACTCGTTGGACTGTCTGGTGACAGGGTGTCAATACCCATACCCGTGACCTGCCGTTCTAATAGCAATTCGGCAGCTGGATTCGACAATGTCGGGAACACAAGGTCATTGCGGTATTTTTGAGGTTCGTTCCAATATTGGCTCCAACCCGTGTGAAAGATCACGAGTGTGTCCTTGTTAATCCTACCGTGCGTTGATTCAAACTGGATTATGTCATCGCAAGAGACAAGATAATGCTCACCCGCTTTGTCAGCAACATCAATCATGACGCAGGGCGTGATGAGATTTTTGAGGGGGATATCCGCAATGGTGCGCGCATCAGGGATACAATGCGCTGGTGCATCCATGTGGGTGCCAATCCCGCAATACGATTCTATTTTTTGTACCCTGAATTTGACATCACCTGTGCTGTCTTCATAATCATGCACGGTTGTGTGATTGAAGCCACAGCCCGCCTCCCAATGTGGAATATCAGGCGATAATGCATGGGTTAAGTCGATGAGTGTCGCTGTGCTAAGGTCAAGCGTGGTTGTTGGCATGTCGCATCTCCCTATTTGAAAGTAGCTATTTTCAGTAAGTTGAAATGACTTGTCAATACATCCTAATCGAAGTACGTAGAATATACGAAAAAATTGACGGTAGTTGACAGCGAATTCCAAAGCTCATTACAATGCCTGTTTATCGTGGTTGTAGAGTGTAGTGTATAGATGCAGGCAATTTTATTTTTAGGCTCTTCTCAAGTAGGGGCGCAATATACGGCCAAAGCGGCCGAGTTACTGGGTTATCGCGCTATTTTCTTTGCAAAATTAGACGATTATCAGGGGGCACCACGTCGGGCGATCGCCGCGTGTGAGTATTATGAGGTCAGCACTCTTAATCTAGAAGCAATTGATCGGGCCATTGTGCAGTATGACTTAGTGGACCAGGTGGTGGGGATTACGTCATTACTCGATGAAACACTGCATTTAGCGTGTGCTATTGCCCAAAAGTATAGCTTTAAAGGTCCGGATCCAGCGTTAGTGCAATTAGTGGACAAGACCCAAGTGAATGCGTTGATTCCTGAGTTTTGCCCGCCGAGCATCACACTGCAAAAATCCAATCTCGATAACGATACCTTACAGCAATTTTTTGAAGATCAAAAAGCGTATGCGCACTTTATATTAAAGCCAGGCATCTCCTCGGGTGGCGTGGGTAATCATGTGGTTGAGTACGGGATAACGGCAGAGGCATTACATGATTTAATGGCGACGGCGCCCAGTGCGTGTGACTTTGTCGTAGACTGGACGTTACAACCTTGTGTTGCAGGAGAGCTTTACAGTTTGGAAGGCTATGTCACCGATGGTGCACTGACATTCTTAGGATGTTCACAGCGACTTCGTCATAAAATGAAAGAGGTAGGTAATGAATTCCCGGTTGATGCCAGGCTGTCTACTGAGATTCAAGCACACTGTAAACAAGCCGTCACTCAGTTGGTTGAACGTGCACAGTATCAAAATGGGTATTTTCATTGCGAATTTTTAATTGAGGGTGCAAAGGCATATTTTATAGATGCCAATATGGGACGTATTGCTGGGGGCTCTATTGTAGAGCAAATTGCGCTGAGCTATGAGAGCACCCCAGATCAGTTATTAGCACATGTATTTGATCTTGGGTTATTTCAAAGTGCGTTCTCGCAATCATTTCGTTACGGTAGCCGTTCGATGGATGCTATGCTTTCAATTAAGCTCACGTTATCTGATGATTATGATATTAAACAGATTAATTTTCCGGCGCATTCGTCGTGCCATACTATAAAGTTATATCCTAGCCCACTTTCCAACATTGCGATTATCACGGGCAAGGCGTGTGCGGTATTGCTGGCAGTGAAGGAGGTTCGTGTTCAGACGCAACATGGTGTGATAAAGCCGCACTACTGCTTACCAGGAGAAATCGTTGAGCGCTAAACATCTAAATTCGAAATTAGGTGCGGTTTATATTACGTTATGCTGTTTGTCGAGCGCGGCGTCGTTTGTCTTTATTGCGCATTTAAATCGCCATCATGACGCAATGCTGAGTATGGCGGTAACGTTTGGTTATGCCACGATTCTATTCAGTTTATTTAACATTAAAAAACTACCGGTTATGTTTCGTATCATGCGCCAAAATTTAAAACCGATGATATACCTTAACACAGCGACGCTGTTTAGCTGGTTTGGTACGTTTATGGCGTTACAGTATATTCCACCCGCCACTAAAATTTCGATTGGGTTCGGTCTTATCGCCATCACTAATTTTTTCATTGCGATTCCACTTAACAAGCTTAAGCACCATAAGCACCTTATCTTTTGTGTGTTATTTATTGTGTTAAATATGGCATTGGTTGTTTTTCAATTTAGTTATACCGCACACCATGTGACGACGCGTGATATTGTCATCGGTGTGGCTTGGAGTGTTGTGGGGGGTGTTATCGGTGGCTTTATAGCGATTAATGCAACAAAACTCCATGACGTAGGCTATACGTCGACGCAAATATTGGCGACGCGGTTTTATTTATTGGTCATTGTATCGCTCATTGTGTTGTTTTGTTATGGTCATGCTACACCAATACATATTGCTTGGAAGTACTATTTGTTATCAACCTTGCTCATTGTCATATTACCCTTATTAATGTACCACCTGTCCATTGAGTCCTTAGGCGCCTTAGTGACCTCGTTGGTAGAGCCCTTTACGCCGGTAATTACGTATTTTTTACAGATCTTTTTCTTAGGTTATCGTTTTAATATAGTGACGTTGTTTCTATTGTCGATTGCGAGCGTCGGGATTATTGTATTAGCGCGCGTAGAGCATAATGCCACGTCGAAGAAGCAGCGAGCAGTGAAACTGAAAGATGAGGTGGAACAATCCATCGTATGAGGTATTGTTATGAAACTAATTGAAACGTGTATTGATATTAATGCCCCTGCCGATAGGATATGGCAGGTACTGACGGATTTTTCCGCGTATACGCGGTGGAATCCTTTTATCCAATCGGTGGAGGGGGCGGCGCACCAGGGGGCGCACTTAGTAGTGACTATTGCACCGCTAGGCAAGAAACCCATGACATTTAAACCGACAATTATAACAATGGAAGTGAATAAGCAATTGCAATGGCGCGGCAAGTTGCTGATCCCGGGGTTGTTTGATGGGCAGCATTGCTTTACATTAGAGCCACAGAGTGACCGCTGCACGCGATTGCACCACAGTGAACAATTTTCAGGGCTGTTGGCGCCCTTAGTATTTAATTCATTAAATGCCGCGACGACAGCGGGTTTCAAGGCAATGAATGAAGCCCTTAAAAAACAATGTGAATCAAGGAGCGCAAATGAATCAACAAGCTAAACGCCTGGCCGTAGTCGGTGAGTGTATGCTCGAGCTACATGAATGTGAAAATGATACCTTCTGCATGGGTTATGCCGGCGATGTGTATAATGTGGCTGTGTATTTTTCACACATTGCTGGCGATACCTTGGATGTCGATTTTATTACCGCCGTGGGGACAGATCGCTACAGTAATGCAATGATGGATGAGTGGCGTAAACATGGTGTACGCGCACGTCATGCGCGGCGTATTGATGATCGTATGGCGGGGTTATATTTGATTGAAACGGACGAAATCGGTGAGCGCGATTTTCATTATTACCGCAGCGAGGCGGCAGCACGGCATATGTTTGATGGTGAGGAGGGCGCTGTTCTCTTAAATCAATTAGCGAAATACGATTATGTCTATTTTTCAGGGATTACGTTGGCTATATTGCATAACGAATGCCGTGATAAATTTTTGGCAAAGCTAGCAGAGCTTAAAAATTGTGGCGTGATTATTTGTTTTGATACCAATTACCGTTCCAAGCTGTGGCCCTCGCGTGAAGTGGCGCAAACGTTTTTTAATCTTGCCATGTCCTTTGTTGATATTGCATTACCTTCTTTTACGGATATTAATCATCTTTTTGGTGATACGGATTTGGCGAGTTGTGCCGATCGTTTTTTAGAGGCGGGGGCGAAAAAAGTCATTCTAACTGATGGTGACAAAAGTTATATGATTGCAACAGCGGATAAACAAACGTTGCATCCCGTGACAGCGGTTAGCGCGGTTGATACGACAGGTGCGGGCGATTCTTTCAATGGCGCATACATTGCGGCAATCATGCAAGGCGATAGTGATGAGGTCGCTTGTGAAAAAGCGGCCACGTTAGCGGGTGAGGTTGTGCAGCACCGTGGTGCCATTATCTATTAAAGAGGACGGTATTATTAGTGACTGGTGCACACGAGTTCTATATATCTATATATTAAGTGAAGAGCTGCGTGCAAGTTTCTTAACAAATACCGTCCTTAATACTATAGCTGATAACTGAGCTATTTCAAATTAAACATACGGCATAACACTATGAAAAATAACACTAAAAAATATACAAATTTGCTTGATAATGTGAAAAAATCTGCTTGTGCTTTAGATGATTCGCAATCAATACAATCAACCGCGGCGGACGTTGGGTTTGATTGGAATAACGTGTCTGAGATTATCGATAAATTACATGAAGAAATTGACGAGCTTAAGGTCGAAATTAAGCGCGGTGATCAGCAAGCACAGCTGGATGAGTTAGGTGACATTCTCTTTACCTGCGTTAATATCGCGCGCCATATAGGTTGTGAGGCAAGCGAAGCGATGCGTTATGCCAATAATAAATTTACCACACGCTTTAAGGTGGTTGAGCAGCTGTGTCAGCAGCAAGGTATTGCGATGGCTGACACAGGCTTTGATGACTTACTTGTGTTATGGGAACAAGCCAAAAAACTATTGCGCGATGCTGGCTAGCACCTCATCAACATGTCCAGGTACTTTGACTTTACGCCATTCGTTAGCGACGTTGCCGCTACTGTCAAGAATAAAGGTGCTACGTTCGATGCCCATGTATTTGCGGCCGAACATGCTTTTTTCTTTCATCACATCGAAGGCATTACACAGTGTTTCATCGGGATCACTGATTAACGTGAAATTGAGTTCATGATCATTAATAAATTTAGTGTGCGATTTTAAGTTATCGCGTGACACGCCTAAGATAACGGTATCTTGTTTTGTGAATTGTGCGAGGGTATCACGAAAGTTTTGTGCTTCCAGGGTGCAGCCCGACGTATTATCTTTGGGGTAGAAAAACAGCACGATGGTTTTACCGTCAAATTGATCCAGTGTTAGTGGGCCGTCTGACGACGCAAATTCATGGTTGAGGATAGCTTTGTTAAGAGTGGTGGTCATTTTAATCTCCATTTACACACATAGGCGCTTACTATATAGTAAGCCTCTTGGCGTGACAATCAGTTGGGAGAGTCTCACATGTTTCAAGGCAGTATGGTGGCGTTAGTGACACCAATGACATCACAGGGTGCGGTGGATTATGGTGCCTTTGAGCGCCTCATCGAATGGCACCTCGAATGTCAGACGGATGGTTTTGTTATTCTGGGTACCACAGCAGAATCTCCTACGATCACCGCGGACGAAAGATTAAAAATTATACAGGCCTCGCTGCGTTTATTAAAAGGTAAAGCACCGGTCATTGTCGGCACTGGTACAAACTGTACACAAAGCACCATCGCATTAACACGCCAAGCGTATGATCTCGGGGCGGATGGCGCCTTATTGATCAGCCCTTATTACAACAAGCCCACGCAAGAAGGGCTTTATTTGCATCATAAAGCCGTCGCTGAGGCTGTTCCTCTGCCACAAATACTATATAATAACCCGTCGCGTACGGCCTGTGATCTGTTACCGGAGACCGTGATACGTTTGAGTAAGTTTGATACTATCGTCGCGCTCAAAGAAACAGTTAATGATGTGGTGCGTTTTCGTCGTATCGTCGCTGAAGCGGATCTGGATCTATTGGGGGGCAGCGATGGCGATGCGCTAGCGTTAATGCAAGCGGGCGGCAAAGGGATTATTTCGGTAGCAGCAAACGTCATACCGAGGGCCTTTCGCCAATTTTGTCAGGCGGCGTTGAGCGGCAATGATGAACGTGCACAACAATTACAAACACAACTAGCGCCGTTGTTTGAAGCGCTGTTTGTGGAAGCCAATCCAATTCCCACTAAGTGGGCATTGCATGAATTAGGTAAGATTGATAACGGTATTCGATTACCATTAACCTGGTTAAGCAAGCAACAACAAGCAGTGGTTAAGCAGGCAATGATTGATGAGGAAAAAACATGCGTTTTATAAAGATAAGTTTGATTGCAGCATTAGGGCTGAGTTTAGCGGCCTGTGGCCACTACCACGGTAAGTATGGTGGCAAGTACTATATGAAGGATGCTCAAGTGGTAAATACGATTAAAGTGCCACGCGGCATCCCGTCACCGGTAGCAGCGCAATATTATTCGGTTCCTTGGAAAGTAGAGGGACGTGCGCGACCTAAGTTATCGTTGTTGCCGCCGGATCCTGCGTTCCAGCGTGCCATGTGGAAAAAACATCATAAACGTAAAAAAGGCTAACTGAATGAGCGTTGTTAAAAAAGAGGTACTGTACACAGGCAAAGCGAAAACGATGTATACCACGGATGATCCCGAATTACTGATTACCGATTTCCGTGATGATACCTCTGCGTTTGATGGTGTTAAAAAAGAAAAGCTACAAGATAAAGGGCGCGTTAATAATAAAATCAGCGCATTTATCATGGAGTACCTAGGCAGCAATGGGATTCCAACACATCACGTTGAAAAAATCTCTGATAGTGAATGCGTTGTGAGGCGTTTAACAATGATTCCACTGGAAGGCGTAGTGCGTAATATCGCCGCGGGTAGCTTGTGTCGACGTTTAGGTATTCAAGAAGGCCTTGAGCTTAGTCCGCCAACATTCGAATTATTTTTAAAAAATGATGAGCTGCATGACCCTATGGTCAATCAAAACCATGCCATCGTGTTTGGCTGGGCGACACAAGAACAGCTCGATACCATTCTTGACTACAGCCTACAAATTAACGCGCTTCTTAAAAAATTATTAGCAGATGCGGGTCTCACTCTCGTTGATTCCAAATACGAATTTGGTGTTGGCTCTGATGGTAAGGTTTATCTCGGCGATGAAATTAGCCCCGACTCCTGTCGCATCTGGGATTCCTCTAGCCGTGAAATCTTAGACAAAGACCGTTTCCGTAAGGATCTGGGGGATGTCATTAAATCGTACAAAATTATAGCAGAGCGACTGGGTATCCCCGATTAGAGCTCTTTGGGGACGGGGGTGTCTTCGTAACAGACTAAAGTCT
>NVSS01000043.1 GCA_002732805.1 Coxiella sp. (in: g-proteobacteria) | reverse complement strand
TCAAGCCGATGAAGCCGCTCAAGTAGCACGTATCCCTGTCCAATTCTACAAACAACGCCTTATTGTAATTAATGCATTACAGCAAACTGCTTTACATGCTGATAATCAACCACTCATGATGTTTGGTCCTCCCGGTAGCGGTAAAACCTGCGTGGCTATGGAGCTCATTAAAAAATTCGCGCAGCCGTTGGATGATCAACCTAAAGAAATTGTCTATCTCACAGAGTCAAAATACTTACAAAGGGAAATGAAAGAGAATTGGGAATCACTTCCAGAGTCCGTTGATAACCCGCATACGATTCATTTTTGGGATTATGAACGATTCCTTCGTCATTCTGACGCTACGGCAGAACAACTTAATGGTCTTACGGTGGTGAAGCGACCTAGATTTGATGAGTGGCTTACTGACAATATCCGCACATTTAAAAAAATATGTCATACACAAATAAAGATTCCAGAAGCTGAGAAAACAGACATTGATATAAGCCCTATTGATAGCATATTTAAGGACAGTGATAAAGTCTATCAAGCGCTACAAATCATAGGTGCATATCCCCGGGAGCTTAACATACTGCGCACGCTCGGAAAAAATGAATTTCCCTATGAATCAATATCTGAAAAAGAAATATTGCTGAAACTATACGAAACCTATCTAAGGGCGCTCGAAGAGCAACGCTTAATCGACCTTACATTAACAACCTTTGCACTCACTCCAGAGCAACGTACAAATTATAGAGTCGTTTGTGATGAGGCAGCGGACCTCTCTATTTCGCAATTAAGTGTGACGGCAGATTTAGCAGCTGCAACAGAACTCCCCGACCAACAAGTTGAAGCTCACGTTGCTTTTTGTTTCGACAACCGCCAAAGCCTAAAAAATTCATTATCAATCAGTTCTTTTCTTCGCAAAAAGTTTCAGGGAGCGCATGTAAAGCCCATCAGTGAAATCCGATTAAAGACCGCCTACCGTTGTTCAAAGCCCGTCGTTGATTTTGCCAATAAGTTTAGCTCAATAGCACTGAGCATCACAGGCGTAACAGATAAACAAGATTACACAGAGATTGAGAGTGCCACAAACACTGAAGCTGAGGGTGAATCTGTTGCTTGGTATGAGAATACCGACGAAATACCTAAAAATTACGGACAAAGTGCAAATTATGCTGTCATTGCAAGAGCTGAAGACGTTGCTGAAGCACAAAAGATTTGTGGTACAAGCCTTGTCTTTACAATCGATCAAATAAAAGGACTGGAATTTGATTATGTTCTTATTTATAAGGGACTCAATCCGCAGCTACTTGCACAAGCATCCCAATCGTTAGCAAGAAACACAGACAAAAAAACAGGCCGATCCAAAGAAGGGGTATTTGCGTCGAAAGCGGTCACTGAATTTAATGCCTTCTTTACCGCCATCACGCGCGCTAGAAAGAAAGTTATGATTTATCAGCCTCCTGATCATCGCATACAACCTTTAATTAATGAAATAAAGCCGACTGTATCTGCTACTCTGCCTACAGAGTCAGCACCGAATCCATCAACAAAAGCAGAATGGATTAACAAGGGGCGCGAGTTGCTTAAAGATGAAGAGACTGCCGAGCAAGGGCGTGATCTTTTAGAAGAGCATCTCGGAGCGGGCTGGCGCCAAATTATAGGAATACCAAAACCTTCCGATAGCACAGCGGTTGTTTCTACAGAGCCTAAACCAGTAAGTAGTAGTCGACCACGAAAAGAAACAACCGTTGTGCAACCAGTTGCCCTCAACATAAATCGTGATGTCCCCTCAGAAGAAGAAGTCGAGATTGATTCTAAATCAGCTGAAAGTTACTTATTAGAATTAGTAAAAGAACACCTGATGACAAATGCTGCGGAAATCACAAAAATACGTGATTCCAGGGAAAATAAAGATATTTTTTCACGCAAAAACTTTAGTTTTTCCAGTAACACCAAGACACTTTATTATTCTCACAAGGATTATTCAATAATTAGTCTAAATTACAGAAAAAAAGTACCATTAGCAGACTTGATTTTTCGTATCCATAAGCATGGCCCCTCAATATTAGAAGAAAATATCCTGCAACCTTGTTTGGATATGGTGATAAGCATCTATGAGTTACAGCTCAATTTTGACGGATTTTTAATTAAAAAGCTTGATGAGATGCGCATAAAAAACCCCAGTTCCTTTGAGGAGCAATTTAATGTCCTCACCATGAACTTAAACACGCTCATATCATCAATGACGCAATTATTGGGCTATTTTAAGGGCTCACCGAATGAGGTTAAAGGAAAGAGTGATACAATAAAAAAACACGTTGGTCAGCTTATTTCAGACTATGAAAGCCTACAGCAAACAGTGCTTTCAAATGTACTGCCATCACAAGAGCATCTTTTTGATAACGTAGTTGAAACTCCGAATAATAATACCCAAGATGCTATGAAAGAACGTCTCATTAAACAAGCTGGAAATTTAAATGACGGTTGCTTCACACCAACGAAGGTTATAGCAGAAAAAGTGCTGCTAAATGCAATTAGAGCATTACCACAAGGGACTCTCTTTGTATCTCCGGAATGGATCTCAACAGAAATGTTAGAAAAAATAATTCGTATCTTGCCTAAAAGGTGTGGCTTTAAGCCTGACGAACTTATGCCCCTAACTGACTTGAAAAGAGTCGTTTCTCAATTGCCTAAAGGGCGTTGTTATATGCCCAACCCTACGTTTAATCTCAAGACGCTTGCTCATGGAATAAATGCATTGCCCAAAGGGTGTTATTTTACACCTCATGAAAGCATGGGCGTTGAAATAGGCGAATTAATGGGGGTCTTACCTGAGGAGTGTTTCTTCACACCGCACTTCGCAACACCTCCACACATTTTAAATTTAGCCGCTAAAGAATTTGGGCCGAATCGCTACTTTAGCCCCGACCCAAGGACAGATAAAAACGCACTAATAGAGGCAATTAAATCCCTTGGTAATGGCGTGGGTTTTCGTATTTTTGCCCCCTCAAAAAGTTTTCCAATAAAACTTTTGGAAGAAGCTACTGCTGCATTGCCTGTTTCGTGTTTTTTACGTCCTGATCCAGATATGTCAGGTGAAAAGTTAAAGTCAGCGGTGAAGCAACTAACAATAACCCGATCATTTGCGCCCAGTAAAGATACAAAACCAAAAACGCTTATAGAAGCAGTGGACCTACTTTCTGAACACTGCTTATTTCGACCCCCAGCCGGTATCAACATAGAAGTTTTAAAGCAATCTGTAGCCGCCCTATCTCGTGATGGCTATTTAACTGTTGGTGCTGATGTCACCGTAAATGAGTTAAAGGCAATTACGGGCGCATTGCCTAACGGTTGCAACTTCCTGCCTGATGGGGACATATCGAAAGACATGTTTGAATTTATTATTCCCTTATTAGGTGATGAGTGTATTGTGAGACCCCACGATGATGCGGAACTCGATGCGTTAAAGGCAATCGCTGCCGCGATAAGGCCTGGTTGCTATCTTTTTATTAATCGAAATTTCAATGAGGCTAAAGCATGTGCAATGGCTGAAAAACTAGTAGTTAACGGCCGTATAGCGACCGAGTCAAAAGCCTCAGTAAAGCTGTTACTAGCTATAGCTAAGGCAATGCCTGTGAAATCTAAGCTTTATCTGAGCGAGTTCACGCCTGCTAAAACGGTCACCAAACTTGCTGAAGAACTGTCTAAAGGTGAAAACTTCACCACGGATCGTCGGGAAGCGGCCATGAAGAGATTGGAGGAAGTGGTGAGTATGTTACCGCAAGGTTCTGCGTTTCAATATTCCTCAGGCATTCCAAATGAGGCGTTAACAGCGGCAGTGAAGAAGTTGCCGGAAGGTCGTATTTTCATTCCAAATCCAGAGAGCTCTAAAGATGCTTTAGTAGCTGCGGCTGGTGCGCTGCCTAAAGGATCTAACATAACACTTCATCCTAAGTTAGCAAGAGAGCTTGCTAAAGCTACAGCTACCATTGCCGCATTGCCCGAAAACTGCACATATATTCCTAATCTAGATACACCGCAAGAGCTCTTAGAAGCGGCCACTACTGCATTGCCTAAAAGCTGCATTTTTTTTCCAAACCACCGTATCTCTAAAGATATCTTAGTCGCCGCTATTCGTACATTAGCTTTTGGAAGTTACTTCACCCCTCACCAAGATATGCCACAAGAACTACTTAAGGCAGCCATTGCTGCATTGCCCGCTCGATCTATGTTCAGGCCAATATTTACCACAACCAATGAAAAGATACTCGTGGCTGCCATTAAGAAATTGCCTAAGACATGTTATTTCATAGCCCCGCCAAGCTTAACAGAAGAGCAACTCGTAAAGGCAGTCGGGAATTTATCCTCTGGATGCTATTTTATGCCTGACGCAGCTACTAAAATCGACTTCATACTGGAAGCCATTAAAGCAATGTCGGAGGGGTGTCGTTTTCTACTTAATAGTCAAACCCCAAGCGATATTATCATTAGGCTTGCGCGCACCTTATCTCAGGGGAAATGTTTTACTGATGACCCACAGGCTGCCAAAGATGTGTTAGTAGCAGTGGTAAGTGTTTTCCCACCTACTGGTTCTCTTCAATCTGCTCCCGATACCCCAATAGAAGCATTAGTGGCCGCCATTAAGGCATTGCCTGCAGGTTGCCTCTTTGTGCCTCGTTCAGGCACTCCAAAAAACGTCCTCTTGACTGCCATTCTCGCATTGCCTAAAGATGTCCATTTTGCCCCGCACCCTGAGATACTTATAGATACTTTAGTAGCTACCGTTAGAGCCTTGCCCGCTCAATCTATATTCAGGCCATTTCTTATTGCAGCCAACGAAGATAAGCTCGTGGCTGCCATTAGGGCATTACCTACGACATGTTATTTCATAGCCCCACCAAGCTTAACAGAAGAGCAGCTCGTAAAGGCAGTCGGGAATTTATCCTCTGGATGCTATTTTATGCCTGACCCGGATACTGAAATCGACTTCATACTGGAAGCCATTAAAGCAATGCCGAAGGGGTGTCGTTTTATACTTAATAGTCAAACCCCAAGCGATATTATCATTAGGCTTGCGCGCACCTTATCTCAGGGGAAATGTTTTACTGATGACCCACAGGCTGCCGAAGATGTGTTAGTAGCAGTCGTGAGTCGTTTTCCACCTAGTACTTATTTTTATCCAAGCTTCGATACCCCGGTAAATGTATTAGAGGCCGCCATTAAGGTATTGCCTATACGTTGCATCTTAGTGCCTCATCCAAAGACCCCTAAAGTACACTTCACAACCGCACTTGCCGCATTGCCCAAAGGTGTCCTATTTATGCCGGACCCAGCTACCCCTAAAGATATCTTAGTAGCTGTAACTCGCTGCTTAGCTCCCCGAAGTTTGTTAATCTCTCACCCAGATACATCACCAGAACTACTTAAGGCTGTCGTTGGCGCATTGCCCCGTAACACATCTTTTTCGCCTTGGGCCACAATTCCCGAAGATGAACTTTTGGCTGCCGTTCGCGCATTGCCTGAGACATGTCATTTCATGCCCCCACTCAAATTAGCAGAAAAGCTACTCGTAAAAGCAGTCAAGAATTTACCCCCTGGATGCTATTTAAGGCCTAGCCGAGATACGCCAACAAACATACTACTGAACGCCATTAAAGCACTGCCGAAGGGGTGTCATTTACAATTTGCTAGAAACATAGAGTCTAATAGTCTCGCTGCGCTTACTTCAGATGAAGTATTACTTGCGTCAGTTGAAGCATTGCCGGTGGGATGTTATTTTTCACCTAGTCACGATATAGAAGAAAATACATTTGTTGAAGCAATGGAGAAATTACCCGTAGGATGCTTCGTTACTTTTACTGATGAAACCCCAGATGATGTAGTACAGAAGCTAGTAAATCTGTGGGCGGATAAGTCTCGGTTTATAACACGTGATAAAGACACGTCAGAAAAGGCGCCAACAGGCGCAGGAAAATCCAGTTTATTTCAACTGAATCCTCCCGATCAAGGAGCCGAACAACCCGTTAATCATTCCCCTGCTGCGCCAGGAAATTCTTGATTTCAGTGAGTAAGAAAAATGGTTGTGTCGCAGTTTTTATTTTTTCAATAAACGAGCTTTTCCTAGGCACAACCACCCCGCCAAGGCATAAAATTGTTCGAATACAGACATATTAGTTGCATCACTGTGTTGGTTTTTATGAAGCAGCTGAAACTATAGCATGGGCGCTGAATTTGCGACTCAACCCTTACGCTGAAAATCACGAAACGTTTGAATGATAAGACCGACGATAATAATCATAAAGCCAAGCACTTCCATCCAATCGAAGCGTTCATGTAACCAGATAATTGCAATGACGCCCGCAACGATGGGTACGAGATAATTTGAAAAGGCAGCAAAGTTAACCCCGCTGGAGCGAATCAATAAAACATAGAATATATAAACCACCCCAGAAGCAAAGAAGCCTAGTACGAATGCGGCAATTAAGGGTATTGTGGTGATATGAAACTGCGTGGGATGTCCGAATAGCAACCAAACAATAAAAAGCTCTAATACGGCAGCGATTAAAATATTACGCGTTAATTTAAAAGGTGCGTGGCTCGGGCAGCGTTTAATGAAGACGAGACTTAATGCCCAGCTGGCACTAGCCAACACGATCAATAACGCGGGCCCCCAGTCATTGGCAAGGCCATCTACGCCAGTAAACGGATTGATTAACACCACAACGCCAATAAAACTAACAAGAATACTGAGGGTGCTGAGCCAGCTATAGCGTTCGCTCTTAATCAACAAGGGGCCAAATAACATCACAAAAATGGGCATGGTGCAAATAATCACGCCCGTAATACCCGTGGGCACATAAAGTTGTCCCCATGGCACAAGCACGCATGGGAGCGCCCCTTCGAGCAAACCAATCCATAAATACATCATCCACGATACATTGAGTTTTTCTTCTTTTCCGCCAAAAATAGGAATGAGTATCAGTATCGCGACCACACCGAACAATACCCGCATAAAGCCAATATCCAGCGGTGTGTAGGCCCGTTCGGCGATCTTGACTAGCACAAACTGGGAGCCAAAAATCAACCCCGTCAACAACAAGAAAATATACTTTTTGAGCATCCCTACTCCGGCAAGATCCATTAGATGAAGTGTAATTTTAGCATGGCCCTATAGGGCTAACAAGTCGCTCAGTGAGGAGTGAAGATTGATTTAAGGCTAAATTATAAGCCCTTCATAATCTGGGGCTAGTATCTCTGCATTCTGGCGCCCTATCTTGCTCGCTATCTGCCGGTATGAATAATTGAGCGATAGATCCCCAAAACAGATAAAGCCCTGATGAAAGCATTGTTAAGAGTAATAGTGGGCCATGTGCTGCTGAAGGCTGTGTTTGTTCGCTGATAGTAAGCGCCTCTTCTGAATAAGAGTGAAAAAATGCAGATTGGCTGCAGGGGTTAGTCTGTTCATCCTGATTATTCCAGGCACGCTGCATTTCACGATCCATATCCTTAATTGAGCCCTCGAGTAGGTAGCAAGGTACTTGATCGCTTTCAAAGGATGTAATGAATTCATCATAAAAGACTTTATCCGGACGATTGTTTTTCTGTAATGATTCGTCATGTAGCATCGGAAGATTACTAGTTCGGAAGGCGAGCGTTTGTAGATCTCCTATCATTGACAATAGCTCATGCATTGCCTTTGGTGTTACATTTGTTTCTGTTCCACCAGGCTCATAGCGTAAATGTACATGAGAGCCTGTATCCATGCCTCGTATCCAACTAAGGGGATCATTCCATGTGGCGGGTCGATGCAAGGTTGTGTGGTGTGTTGTATGCTGTGGCTCATCACGAAGGACCTCTTCAAAATTATCAAGGAAAAAGATGAGCTGGACCATGTGCTTGTATTCGCAGTCCCCTTCTTCAGAAGTCGTTTCTAGTGTTATAAAAGGCCCGGCGATGCGGATAGAGCGAATGATACTCTCACCATTAAGATCAAAGTTAAAAATTGGCATAAATTTCCCCTCCCCATATTTTTGCTGGGCATTATAGCGATATTTACGTGTAGTATAAAGCAAAATATTTGATTCCTATTGACATATCGAGATATCCCGATATACTGATCTTATGGATTAATAATTGATTATAGAGAGGTATCGGTCATGAAGGTATTAGTCATCGGCGCATCAGGCAATATCGGCAGCGGCATTGTAACGAATCTAGCCTGTGATACTGAGGTTATTACGGTGAATCATAGTAGTGGTGACTACCAGATTGATCTTGCGGATCCAGCCTCTATTGTAGCGTTATTCAAGCAAGTGACTAAGCTTGATGCCATCGTTTGTGCCGCTTCGCGAGGCGTAGTTTTTAAACCACTGACTGACATGACCGCAGCCGATTATCAGGCCAGTTTGCAACAAAAATTGCTTGGGCAATTAACAGTAGCAATAGAAGGCATCAAGGCACTGAATGATAACGGCAGCATTACGTTGACGACTGGCGTTTTTAACCGCGATTTTGTTAAACAAGGGACGGCTGCTGCTACGATTAACAATGCCGTTGAAGGCTTTGTACGAGCTGCTTCATTGGACCTACCGCGTGGTATTCGCATCAATGCCGTCTCCCCTGCTCTGCTGGATGTGTCTGCAAAAGCGTACGCAGAGTATTGCCCTGGCTTTAATACTGTTTCTACCGCGTCTGTAGCAAAGGCCTATCGCCGTAGCATCTATGGTATTCAAACAGGGCAGGTGTTTGAGGTGGCTTAGGGCTAATTATCATGAAGATTTTCAGGAGGATATGTGAACGTTACAGGAATCAATGCCGAATAAACTACGAGGACTCTAATGGACATGGCGCCTTAATAAGGCAAGCAACATTGATAATAGATAAGCAGCGACTAGCACGCTGCTTAACGAAATCAGTGACGTTGTACTGATGGTGCTAGCGATCAAAGTGAATACTGAAAAACCTATCCAGGTAATGCTAAATAGAAATCCATTTGCGGATGCGGCTAGGTCACTAAATTTACTGAGACTATTACTCACAAACAATGAAAAGAGTCCGCCGCCCACCACGACCATAATAAAGGTAGGAATCACAAAAAGTATTAACGTAAAATAGCCTGCAATGCTAAATAGAAGCATGATGATGGCCGTCACAACTGCGATACTTAAGCCAACACGTACTTTTATTTTTTCCGGTATCGAGAACAATAACCTATTCAGTAAATTTCCTAGAAACCAAGCGAATCCAATCACTAGTGACATTCGTCCGTACATGATAACGGAATAATGCAGACTTTTTTGAATAATAAAGGACCCTGCCACGGTAAATAACATATTGGCGGCAGGCATACAGGCCGTTAAAGCGCAGGTCACTACGAACGCTTTGTTTTGGATTATACAGCCATAATTTTTCCATAGATGTGACATAGAAAAACGGTGTGTTGAAGCGATCGTTTCGGGCAATAGGAAAAGGACAAACATCAGGGCAAGAAACGCGTAACCTAGAATAAAGATAAAATTCGCATGCCAGCCAAAATATAATTGTAGATAGCTGCCGATGAAGGGACCAAGAATGGGCCCAAGCGCAAAGGATATGGTCGTATAGTTAAACTGCTTTTTGAGCTGGTCTGCGCTGAAGACATCATTCAGCAGTGCTCGTGCAGGAACAATCATAAAGGCTGCAGCGGCACCTTGGATAAAGCGTAACAGGATCATCCAGGTAATTGATGGGATTACTAAAATGAGAACAATAGTAATAAACTGCACAATAAGTGCCGCCAGCAGGAGTTTACGGCGGCCGAGTGCGTCTGAGACCGGCCCTGCTATAAATTGCATAAGCCCCATTCCCAGGGTAAACGTCACAACGGTGTATTGTACCATCGCATGTGACGTCGCATAGTGTGCGCTGAGCGCCGGTAATGATGGCAGATAGATATCGGTACTGATCCCTGCTAATGGAATGAAAAAATTAGCCAGAAAAGCGATAACTAATTTTCTATGAGCCACTTTAGTCTTCCTCGCCCTCTTCACGTACATAACTACACTTCCAGCACTCATTAAACTGAGGCTCTAATGTTTCCCCACATTTAGGGCAACCCCATGTAAAGCTTTGTGACACATCATCGTGTTCATCAGCCAGCTCCGTCATGATAGATTGTGCTTTGTCGTAATCATCGGCTTCCACGACAAATAGCTCGGCGCTATAGCAGCTAATATTGCCGACAAACATATTATTGGATGAATATCTATTCTTCGTATACGTCTGAATATGTGCTTGCTCTAGCTGATCCTTGAGGATCGTCAAAAAGACATTATTTGAATCATTGCAAAGGTATTTCAACTCAGGCTCCTTACTAACGCGAGGCGGCTGTAATCAGCTTAAAGGCCAGCTGATAGCGCGAGGGGCCACTACAGGTCTCCGTTCTAATGGTTTGCTCTTTGCCGCCAATGGAGATTGACGGCGTGCAAATATTGGGACGACTCCATTTAGCAACTAATTTATTAGCGCTATCATCTAAAGTAATTTTGAAGCTACCGACTAAGTTATCGGCTTGTTTCCCAATACTGTCATGGTCAAATAATTCGATAAGCAGCTCTTGCGATTGATTGTTGCCGAGACTACCTCTCCAGATGAGCTGGTTTTTCATCTCCTCGCCGATTTTTAACGTCCATTTATTGGGGTGGCGCGGCACATAAATTTGCAACCCTGAGCCATTTTCATCAATTTTTTGGACGATGAAATAAAGCGAGATATAGCCCGGTGGCGGTAGTGCAATGGGCTTTAGTGAGCTCAGTATCACAGAGTAGCTCTGCCCAAATACAGCACTGCTGAATAAGCTGAAGGCCAGCGCAATGGCCGTATAATACATTGATGTACGAAAGATCCGGGTCATCTAAATAATATACAGGTAATCACCTGAAAACTAAAGAAATAAGACGTGTCGGATGCTATTCAAATAGGCGCAACCGGGCGCTGCGCCAATATTATATCCGTTACTGCGTACAAACAACACAGTCTTGCACGGCGCCGTTACAACGCACCTCTACCGGTGGAAGGTGCCTACTGCAAAACAGGATGATGCGGCCAATAAGCTGCCAAGCGTAAGTAAATAATAATTTCTCATAATGCGCTGTGCTGTAATCATTTGCGCAGCCTAACATTGGCGGGAGTATCGGATATCCGTAACTTTTACGTGCCCAACAGCCCCTATTTTGATCAAATGTTGAGAAATATCACGATAACATCTTGGAATTTCTCGAATTTGGGCCAAATATTTGCTATGGTAGCGCCTTATTTAAACCATGGTAACCGTACATGTTAACAGCTGCAAATATAACCGTTCAATTTGGCAAAAAGCCATTATTTGAAAACATTAACGCCAAATTTGGTGATGGCAATCGATATGGCCTGATTGGGGCCAATGGCGCCGGCAAATCAACCTTAATGAAGGTGTTCAGTAAGGAAATAAAAGCGGGCTCTGGATCCGTGTCATTGAAGCCTGGTGAGCGCGTTGGTGTGTTGAGTCAGGATCAGTTTGCGTTTGAAGAGAAACGCGTGATTGACACGGTAATGATGGGCCACAAAGAGCTGTGGGATGTTTTTGACGAGCGCAATCAAATCTATAGTAAGCCAGAAATGACTGAAGAAGACGGCATGCGCGCTGCTGAGCTAGAAATGCAATTTGCTGAGCTTGATGGTTATACCGCTGAGTCGCGTGCAGGCGAATTACTGATGGGGCTGGATATTCCAGAGAATACCCATGAGCAGTTGATGAGCGCCCTACCTCCAGCGCTTAAACTGCGTGTATTGCTGGCACAAGTACTGTTTGCAGAGCCTAATATCTTTCTCCTGGATGAGCCGACGAATAACTTAGATATCGGCACCATTCGCTGGCTTGAGGACGTACTGAACCAAAGTAAAGCGACGATGATTATCATCTCGCATGATCGCCACTTCCTAAATAGCGTATGCACACACATTGCGGATCTTGATTACGGTGATCTTAAGCTGTATCCCGGGAATTATGATGATTTCACGATGGCATCAATGCAAGCACGTCAGCAAATGACAGCGGATAACGAACGCAAGAAAGCACAAATTGAGCAATTACAAGCATTTGTGCGTCGTTTCTCAGCTAATGCTTCAAAAGCTAAGCAGGCAACATCACGTGCGCGCCAAATCGATAAAATCAAAATCGAAAAAATGCGCCCTTCCAGTCGTAAAAGTCCTTACATTCAGTTTACCCAAACAAAGAAACTGCACCGCCAAGCGTTGGAAGTAAAACATCTAACGAAGAGCTATGATGATCATCAGATCTTTAATGACGTGAATTTTTCAGTGTCTGCTGGCGAAAAAGTGGCGATTATTGGTGCTACCGGTATTGGTAAAACCACGATGATGCGCTGTATTGTTGGCGAAATTGAGTGTGATAATGACAAGGCACTAATCAAATTTGCTGAGCAAGCTGAGGTTGGCTATTACGCACAGGATCACTCGGATATTTTTAAATCCGATGAAATGCTGTATGACTTTTTATACCATTGCAAAAAGCCTGGCGATGATGAGCAAGTGGTTCGCGGCGCCTTAGGGCGTATGCTGTTTTCCGGTGATGATACGAAGAAAAAACTGAGTGCATTATCGGGTGGTGAGCAAGCGCGCTTATTATTCGCTCAATTTACCTTGGAAAAACCGAATGTCCTATTGCTCGATGAACCCACCAATCACTTGGATATGGAATCGATCGAAGCACTTAATACGGCACTAGAAGCGTATGAAGGCACCGTTATTTTTGTGAGCCATGATCGTGAATTCGTATCGTCAGTAGCGACACGCATTATCGAAATAACAGCCGATGACGTGCGTGATTACCACGGCACCTATGATAGCTACATTGATAAAGAATGAGTCGTTATAGCTTTAGCGACAGGCGACGTGGACGACGCTCGTCGCTAAGCTTTGATGATGGGGCAACGACCTACACAGAAGAAAAATTTTTAGACTATGGCCGCCACTGTAGTAAGGTTTCGTTATTTTCCATACCAGGAAATAACCAAAAATATGCGGTTAAATATTTTTCACATCATGATGTCGCTGCCGCTGAAAAAGAAGCGGATTTTTGGCGTAAGCGCTATCCAAAAGCCCATGTTGCTGTCTTTCATAATTCACGCGAATTACGACTTGCGATGCCGATGCTACCCAATCAGTCCTATTTAGAAGCCATTAGGAAGGTAACGACACTGCAAGCGCTTGTTGAATTAATACGCGCATTAGTTACTGAAATTGAAGCCCTACATGATCTTGGGGTTATTCATTGTGATTTAAAAGCATTAAATCTAATGGTCGGTGATGATGGTAAGGTATGTGCCTGTGATTTTGGTAATGCCTTGATGATGGGCGACCCCGTTACGCTGTTCGCGGGACCTCCTCGCGTTGACGCGTGGCGTTATTTACCCCCTGAACAACACAAGGATACCAACAAAGGGCCTATCGCTGCGACACCTGAGCTGGATATCTTTGCAGTGGGTAGTCTTCTTGAACAGACGCTCTGCTATATGGTTGACTACCCTGCTTTCATTCTCGAATTCATCGAACAGAGCCATAAAGTAAACCCACAAGAGCGCCCTCTTCTGGCTCCCTTTAAGGGGCAATTAGAATCCTGCCTCGCAGAGATTGAGGCTGCACATGTTGCATCTCCCTAAGGCGCTCTTTACAGCATCGGTTGAGCGCGCCTTTCATCCTCAAATCTAGCATACGTCACTGTTGACATTATTTTATCGCGAAAACATTGAATCAAGGGATGGGGGTTAAGGCGCTCATCGCACAGTTGGAGTGTGCGCTTACAAAAACCTGGCCAATTTATATCGTCATCCTTGATCGCATCGTCCGCTGAATCGATAAAGAGCCCGTTTGGATCTGAAAAAATGGTAGGCATAGGTGGTGGCTCATAAAAAAACTTGGATACAAATCCGCAACTATTTTCATCTACCCGAAAATTAAGGTAGCTGAGTGCGAGGAGTTTTTGCACTAATATTATAGTTAACTTTTTACCTGATGCCTCATAGTTGCTAAAAATAGTTTTTAACACAGGGGCGAATGTCTTAATAAATTTACTGTATTGGTCTCGATTTTTTTCATCGTCGATGATCTCTTTAAATATCGCTACTAAAAGATCTTTTATACAAGGTTTATTTAACATGCGGGCGTCGGCAGATGCAATTTCCGGGAAATTAAGGAATAGACATTTGATGTAATAAGAAGTAGCTGGATCACTCTCATGAGAATCTGCCCGATAATCTAAGTTTACATACGCCGAGATCCTGATGCTACCAGGCCTGACGTATTCAAAATAATCATCGCCACTAAGCAAATTAGTCATTGTGGCGTCTTCCGTACGCAACAAATCAATCATTGCAGTGCCCGCCGTCATAACGGCTGCCTCTAGAAGCCTATCAATATAATCATCGGAATGACGACGCCTAGCATGCTTGCGTGTAATCGCGGTACGGCACCACATAGCACAGTCACTATCTTCTGACATCATACCAAAAGAAAATATATCCCTACCGCTGGTATCCATGGATGCTAGCATTAGCCTATATTTATTGGGTAACTCTGTTGGTGCGCGACGATTCACGCTGCGTATTCTGTTCATGAAAGCGCAATAATGCAGTGCATTTGCGCCAAGATTATCTGTTGTCTTCATTCTGTGGCTTGCTAAATCATCGGGAATGATGCCCGCTAATATAGAAAGTTGCCAGGGGTGGATTATGATTAAGTTGGGGCAATGATGATGCAGGAGCCTGCAGCTCACAAAGGTTTCGAACGTATTTGAAAAAGGAACGCGCTCTAGCAATTCAACGGATATAACAGTGGCCCATGCATCTGGTTGTTCATATCGTTCCTTTAACGTTCGTTCGAAATACGCTCTCACGGTTTATACCCATCCCTCATAAGTAGATCCGCTATAGTAACGATTAAAACGAATAAATCAAGCTTGCTGTTGCTGCATTAATCGATACTTGTGGTGTAAAGCGTACATGACCGGTGCCAACGGTTGGTACCGTTATTGGAATATCAACGGCTATATTAGGATAGCGTGTATAGGTATACTCACCTCGGATACTAATGTGTTTTGTGAACGGATGGATGATACCAACACCAAGCTGTACCGCGCCTGCATAGTGCTGACCTTTGACAGACGTAGATGTGATATTAGTAACCTCTTGAGATGCCTTGTAGTGCAGCTCATCAAAGATAACACCCACACGACTATAAAAAATATCGCCACCGTGTGTTTGATAGCCCAATAAGGCGCTTATGCCCACGTTATAGTTCAGGCTTGCTGACACATTTTCTTTAACGTCAGTGCCTAGAATATCAATCGTGGTGCCCACGGATGTTTGCATGTTCATGTATTCGTAAAAAGCTTCTGTACCAAGATAAAAACCGCTGGCAAACACATGATCGTAGCCAATAAACAGATTAACAGCAGGTTTAGTCACGCTTTCATTCAAGTTAACGACCTGTACGCCTAGTACGGTGAATTTTGAGAAATTAGCGGATAAAGGACGCACCCCAAATCCAACACCACTATAGAATGCAGCTTGTGCGCTGCCAAGCATTAGGCAGCCTGCCAATAATGTAGATGTAACTGCAAATTTAGACCGTAACCCCATGATAATCACCAATATATTTATTCAATTAAAAAGATTGCGAATAATATCATGAGTGATCAACAATTGCACTAATAATTACCGGGTCATTCTACTAAAGACAGAGGGCGTTTCAACTCGCTCAAGTCCGATAACCACTCGACAATCATTGAGGATATCAAATAACTTTTGACTGTACACGCCAGCAAATGGGGCGATGTAATCTTTATTTAAAAGTTCACCCCGCGCATCCACCATTTTTTCTTCTTGTATAGCTATCAACGGAATTAATTTAACCAAATAATCACAGCGGCTATCAAGCTCGTCATCAAGCTTTCCTTTTCTAGTGTGCATATAGATGAGCAGATTATTTAATAGATTCATTCGCTCCTTGTATTGGGGATAATCTTTTGTGACATTAACTTGCGCTGCTATAATAGCGCCGGATACGCTAGCAACTTTGGCAGTTCTGACAGCGATGCCTCCATCCACCCCGTAGTAGAATGATCAATTCTATGGGGTATTGTCAAGATACAAGCTCTGATGGAACCCTATAATACATCCCAAAAAATACACGTAACTCATTGTTTAAAAATCGGTAATTTCATTAGTAACACTGCTGAGGCGCTTACGCTTTATCCTAGCTGCTTTTGTGACACACATTTGCCCACTAGGGATTGTAATTTATGCGCCTTAGTCATACATTGCGCACCTTAGCAACATATTGCGCACAATTAGCACACCCAGGGGTATTATGAGAAAATCGATTTATTTAGTTGATGCAGAAACAGGTATCAAAAACACCATAGAAGGCGACGCGCTTACTGTTGCTAAAGAAAGAGGGCACGTGATCCCTCAAGAAGCCTATAAGCGGCTGCACAATTTAGTTAATGCATTAACGGGTGTCGCAACGACCCTAAAAGACGATGCGCTTAGTGCTGCTATAAAAAACGGAGACGTGATTAGAGGTCGTAATAATGTAGCTTTAGGACAGATAAGAGGGGCGTTGCCTCCAGCTATAACTCCTATCACGCCGCAAAGCTCTCATGCATCATCATCTTCACAATTGCCAGCTATAGAAGGCGACGCGCTTAGTGCTGCTCAAAAAAATAGGGGCGTGATCACTAAACGGGCCTATAAGCTGCGCCAAAATTTAGTTGATGCAAAAACGGGGATTGAAACCACCTTAGAAGGCGATGCGCTCAGTGCTGCTCAAAAAGATCGGTGCGTGATCACTAGAGAGACCTATAAGCGGCTCCAAAATTTTGACGCGTTTAGTGCTGCTCAAAGAAAAAGGGGCGTGATCACTGAACAGGCCTATAAGCGGCGCCAAAATTTTGTTGATGCAAAAACGGGGATTGCAACCACCTTAGAAGGCGACGCGCTTAGTGCTGCTCAAAAAAATGGGGACGTGATCACTCAAGGGGCCTATAATATGCGCCAAAATTTTGTTGATGCAATAACAGGTGACAAAACCACCTTAGAAGGCGACATGCTTAGTGCTGCTAAAAGAAATGGGGTCGTGATCGCTCAACGGGCCTATAAGAGGCGCCAAAATTTAGTTGATGCAATAACAGGTGACAAAACCACCTTAGACGGCGACATGCTTA
>NVSS01000042.1 GCA_002732805.1 Coxiella sp. (in: g-proteobacteria) | reverse complement strand
GTGAACAACATGCCTGGGCAGGTGGATGCTGCCGCAATTGCTGCTTATTCTGAGTCTGGGCGATTGGATACTTCTGGTGGACTTACTAAGTACCTGGCAGAAAGCCGAACCAAAGTAGAGTTAAAAGGCCGCCGTGGAAAGATTCTTGGTGGTTGGGATAAGTTAAAGACTGCGGAAGAAATACAAGCAGAGCTTGAGGCCGGTAATTTCTTAGATCTCGTGCGATATAACAGCGGCACTAAGACCGTAGAAGACGGCTATATCTTAGATCAACGCAAGATGTCGGGTGGTCAGGGTGCAGAGGTTAATGCACAATTAATCGACGGGCAGTGGGTCGTTGAATTTAAGCGAAAACTGGCATCTGGCTTGGAGGGTGATGTGCAAATGTCACTGGATCAGGTCTACAATATCGGTTTTGCAATTCATGATGATTATAGTAATTCCCGGTTCCATCATGTTTCTTTGGGTTATCGATTAGGTTTTGATAACACAGAAGAAGGCATTGAAATTAATGCTGTTAAGAAGTAGTTGGTGTAAAAAAGAGCTGACGTAATAATAACGGGTTAATAGGGTGATATGGATCTTAAGGTTTATATCGCCTTTTTTTTTGCAGTCAGACAGCAATACAGACAGCAATACAGATATTAATGCAAATAATAACGGATGAATGTTATGACCTTTATTGAGGTAAAGAATAGATTGTCAGGTTTATCCCTGATTGTTGGTTTTTTAGTGTTTTGTCTTATGGGAAGTACTTCGGTTTACGCGGAGTCTGCTTCTAAAGAGAAAGTCACCATAGAAATAAAAAAGTTTGCATTTATTCCCGCTGTACTGACGGTTTCCATTGGTACAACCGTGCGCTGGATCAATGCAGAAAAGCGTCAATATCACAGTGTATGGTTTGAGTCTTTAGACAAAGAGGAGACTGATTATTTTTTTCCAGAAGAAACGTATGAACGAACGTTTAATAAAGTCGGGACTTATCATTACCGCTGTGGGCCTCATGAAAGAATGAAAGGTACAGTTATAGTTGAGAATGATAGTTGAGAATGATAGTGAGGGCTAAAGGATAAGAATTCTCTAATAGCCGCTAGATCGAAAATTTTAATTTGAAGGTGAATAACCATGAAGTCTATATTACTAATGTGTTTACTAATGCTGCAATCTGGTTTTGTACTGGCTGTTCAATCGATAGAGGGTTTTCCTTCAATTCCGTTTGGAGCGAGTTTAGCGGAAGTGAAGCAACAAGTTATCACTGCAAACCTGACACATATTTCTGAAGATCAGCAAGAGGGGTTTAACCTTGTTCATGCTAACCAAGCGGGGTATCAAGGGGGTTCGTCACTTGTTTTTGTTGTTAATCAAAAAACGGACAAGTTAGGGTTGGTTATCCAGCGATTTGATGCGCTGTTAACGGATAGAATGATCATCAAGAATTTCACAAAGCACTATGGAGAACCCATGGATGAAACGGCAACCAAGTTGATATATGGACAAATAAAGGCGGATTTACCAGAAGGGTTGCAACGAATAACCGTATGGGCCGATCATAGCTCTGATGCCAAGGCGTCGGTAAGTCGATTTATCAGAGTGTTATACTTTGGAAGTTATGTATCCATTGAATATTTGGATGCGGGAATTATGTAGTAGGGGTGTGTAGTGGAATGTGTAGTGGAATGTAGTAGCGATAGAGTTACTACATTTGAAAGCACTTACTGCAAGTATTACTTGCAGTAAGTGCAGAAAGACAGGGTTGCTTTATATTGGGTTATTTGAATTATTCAACCGGAAGATTTATTTTTACTAGGGCAGTTAATGCTGCACAGACGCTTTCATCATCGCTTAAAGGCTCAATCAAGGCTGCAGTACACGCAGCAATTGGCGCCATGCCACTTTTGATCAGCGTTCCTGCATAGATAAGTAAACGGGTGGATGCAGCTTCTTCTAGATCGTGGTCTTTCAGATTACGAATGTTACCGGCTATTTTTACTAATGTTGCAGCCATGTCATCATCTAACCCAGTTTCCTGCTGAACAATTGTTTGTTCTAATTTCGCGTCTGGGTATTCAAAACGCATGGCAACAAAACGTTGACGGGTACTGGGTTTTAGCCCTTTTAACATATTTTGATATCCAGGGTTATAAGATACCACCAACATAAAGTCCTCGTGGGCTATGAGTGTTTCACCGGTTTTATCAATAGGTAACGCATCGGTTAATTGACCAAACGGATTAATCATCGCCGTAATCCCGGTATTAGCAGTGACGGCAATATAGCGGCCTGTTTCAAGCGCACGCATTTGCGTCATTTGCAGTTGCTGTGCAGCGGCAAAGGAATGTCCGAACCAGGCATCATCAACAATATTAATCCCTAATTGTTTACCTTTCATTTCGTGTAACGTTTCGATAGGAAAGGCGGTTTCGTAACAAATAAACGCGGCAATAGGAATGCCATCAATCACTAGAGGCGCTTGTTGTTGCGGCCCGGGTGTGAGGTTTGACAAGGGGATGTCGAGTTTTTTCATTAAGGCGCCAAAGATATTTTGCAGCGGAATGTATTCGCCAAAGGGCACAAGGTGCCGCTTACGATAACTGCCGTGACTGTCGCCGAGTAGGAGCAAGCCGTTGTAATAGAGTTGTGTGCGCGTGCCCATCAGCGGGGCACCGATGACGAGCGTCGCATCATGTTGCTTCGCTTGCGCCGCCATGTCATCAAAAAAAGTAGGTAATTGGTCTGGGAAAAATGGGACAGCAGCCTCAGGCCAGACGATAATACGGCTGTCCCATTGTTTTTCAGTGAGTGATTTGTATTTGCTGATAATGCCCATTAACTCCTTGGGCTCCCATTTAATTTGTTGCGATACATTGCCTTGCACTAAGCTCATTTGGATGGGTTTGCTCACCGGTTTTGTCCAGTAATGTTTGTGGTATGAGAAGCCAACAGCAACGCATAAAATAATAAGGCCAATAGGCAGTAATTTTTGCATGCGCGTCGCGCGTCGTGTTAACAGCACTAAGGCACCACTGATGAGGGCGACGACGAGGGACAAGCCATAAACACCAAACAATGGGGCTAAGCCGCTCAGTGGATTGTCAGTTTGGGTATAGCCTAAAAATAAGAACGGAAACCCCGCAAATAAAAAGCTGCGGATGTATTCGAAGAGCACCCACGTAGCGGGAAACACACACAGGCAAACGATAGCGTCGCTTTTATTTTTCCACAGTTTACGGATTAAGTAACCTTGAATAGCAGGGTATAAGCTTAAGACGAGGATGAGTAGGGCCGTGAGGCCGCCGGCTAACCAGGGGCTCGCATTACCAAACGTATGGATGCTGATGTAAACCCACGAACTGCCGACACCAAATAATCCGATGCCAAAACACAGGCCAATCCAAAATGCGCGTCCGGGAGATCCCTTAAGCCAGAGAAACAGTAATACCGCAGGCATAAAAAAAGCCAGTGTAAAAATATTGATGGGGGCGAAAGCAAACGGGAGTAAACCACCGGCGACGAATGCAATGAGAAGTAACCACATGGTGCTATGTTTCCTCAGCTGGGTTGTAATAGATGCGCAAGCGTTTGATGCCGCGTTCGCTTGCTTCCAATATGGTGATTTCAAGTTCCTCGATGTCCACCGTCTCGCCCTCTTTTGGCAGGTGACTAAAGGCTTTAAGTACCAATCCGCCAATGGTGTCGCATTCTTCATCACTGAAGTGCAGGTCAAAGTAGGCATTAAATTCATCGATCGGGGTCAGTGCATCGACTTCGGTGATATTGGTATCGATTTGTTTGATAAAGGTAGTGTGTCCATCTTCGACATCGTATTCATCTTCAATGTTACCGACGATTTGTTCGAGGACGTCTTCGATGGTGACCAGCCCATCAATATTGCCGTATTCGTCGATGACAATCGCCATGTGATTATGTTTGAGTCTGAATTCTTTTAGGAGCACGTTCAAACGTTTGCTGTCAGGAATAAAACTTGCCGGCCTTACCAGTGCTTGAATGCCGGTTTTCGCCGGATTGGAATGTGAGAGTTGTAAGACGTCTTTGGCCAGTAAAATGCCGATAATCTTGTCTTCGCTCGCATCAAATACAGGGAAGCGTGAGTGTGACGAATGGGTAATGATCGGCAGCGCATCTTGCAGAGACATATCGGACTCGAGCATAACCATTTGTGGGCGCGGGATCGTGATATCGCTCACATTCATTTCAGAAACACGGATAACACCTTCGATCATAGGCAGGGCATCCGGGTCAATAATTCCACGGTCCTTTGCTTCGCTGATCATGTGAACAAGCTCATCACGATTACGCGGATTACGCTGTAAGGCGCCACTGATACGATTTATCCAGGATTTATTCGGTTCATTATCATCACTCATTGTTGCATTATAGCATAGCGATTCGTTGGGCAAAATCGCATTTGAAATAGTTTAGGGCGCAACTCTATTATATCTGCGCGAATATTGAGCTAATATTATAATTTCAAAGGGTTTATCAGGGATGTTTCGCTATGGGTGCACGTAAGCCCCCATCAAAGGCCAAGCCTAAGTCAAAAGGATCAGGTAAGCTGACGTCTCAGGCTAGTGGAAGGTCGCTACCCCATTCAATCATGGCGATTGCTTTTTTGGGTTTTATCAAAACTGAGCTATACACATATATAAAGGATCTATTTTAAGTGTTTTCACGCTTCGGTAATAGCCATTTTTTCAAATTCCTGAAACCTAGGCGAAAAGCATTGGCGTCGTTGTGATTGTGATTTTCTGTGCATTCTGAAAAATTGCTTGATCTCTTCAAACACTGTGCAAAAGATCATGGCGCACCAAGAATTCTGAAAACCTTTCATTGGCCGATAGCGTGACTTAATAGCGCGGTGAGATTGTTCCATCACATTATTCATATACTTGCTATCGCGATGTGTCACGTCATTACCAATGGCCTTTTTAATAGCGTTAGGAAAAGCAGGTTCTTTATCTGTCGTAATCTGTGCCGGACGGATTCCTGTTGTCACTTCACATGATTTGAAAAAAGTTTCGGCAGCCTTCTTATCACGTGTATCACTGAGATATACATCAACGAGATTGCCTTCCTTATCGATGGCACGATACAAATACATATCATAGCCCTTCACTTTGATATAGGTCACATCCATATTCCATTTACGATGAGAGTGACCACGCCTACGTACGCGCATTTTTAAGGCCATATCAGTGCCAATGCGTTGCGACCAAAGGCGCACGGGTTCGTGACTGAGGTGAATGCCGCGTCGCGCCATATTCTCGGCCACATCCACCGAGCTGTTTTTAAAACGATAATAATAGAAGACGGTTAGTACAACGACATCCGTTGGATATTCTAGAAAATTATAAACGGTCCCGTACGCTCGTTAAATTGTTTGTTACATTCTTGACAACGAAACTGCTGATAGCCTAAATTGGTGCATGATTTTAGGGGTAACGTGCGGCGAGTAGCGCAGTTCGTACGGTTCATGGCTTTAATCCTTGGGTTGACTATAATATTCGTCTATTATAGCATCACGTTTGCGGTCAGTTTTGACGTAACCCTCGACCCTACCTGCGAGAAGCCAGGGAGGAAGTGCCTTGGCTTACTCACCCCCCATCTTAGTCATGTACAGCGGAACAAGAGGCTGTATCAGCGTTTGAATCATTAATTCATAAGAAAATATTAAGAGCCATCACCTGCAGCACATTTCTTGGGCATGTGTGATGAGGATTTTTGAATTATCAAGACTTTGCGCCGACGGTATTGATCTGTTATATTGCCTGACATTCACTATTACCAGGAGTTTACCGTGAAGAAAATGATGATAGCGGCTTCAGTGCTCGCAACGGTTTTAGCCGGTAGCGTTTTTGCTCAGCCACAAGATGCGGACATGGCAAACGTGAAGGCAATCATGGAGCATTCGCACCAAGTTCAGCAGCAACAAAAGGTGCAGCAGCAGCAAAGCCAGCAGCTGCAGCAACAGGAGTCTAAAGTTCGTGCGGGCTTCTTACAGTCGATTATGAACAGCTCTAAGGATACGGCGAAGCAGCAATTGGTCACGCCGGGCAGCACAACCGCGGCGACGGCAGGTTCAGTAACAACACAAGCACCGGTAGCAACAACGCCTACAACAACAGCTGCGGTGGGTGGTGGTACGGTAAAAGAACTCGAGTCACAGTTGTCCGAATTAAATCACGCCAATGCTAGTTTCCAGCAACAAACAGATCAGCGCATTGATGTGCTAAACCAAGAGCACACGTTGCTTCAGGGCAAGTTAACCAATATAGGCCAGGTATTAGGTATATTGAATCAAGAAGTCACTCAGCTGAGCCAGCAGATTCAGACTGCACAAAAGCAGCTCACAACGACAACGACAGCAGGGCATACGCAGCTCGCTACAGCATCGCCGTCTATGATGTCTACCTTTGAAACCAAGATCGAACATCAAAGTGCGACACAGTATGTGCTTTACGCAATTCTTGTGTTGTTGATTGTTATTATCCTGATGTTAATTCCACGTCGTAAAGGTTATCGCATGGAAACGGTAGCAGTGACTGAGACCGGTGGTGCTAGTGCTTCAAATGATACAAAAGAAAGTGATACTAAGGATGAATATGATTTTATGGGCAGCGAAGAAGCGATTCCAGCAAAATTGGATTTAGCACGTGCTTATATGGCGATGGAAGATTATGTGTCTGCACGTAAAGTGCTCCAGCAAGTCACCAAAAAAGGTGATAAGGAGCAACGTGCTGAAGCAAAAGCAATGATCGATAAAATTCCAAAAGGTAATGGCTGATTGAAACGAATTGCACTTGGGGTTTCTTATGATGGCGCCGCCTATCATGGGTGGCAAAACCAAGATAATGAGCTGCCCACGCTGCAATTTTTTGTTGAAAATGCAGTAGCACGCGTTGCCAATCATCCGGTGAATATCGTGTGTGCTGGGCGTACTGATGCCAGGGTCCATGCAACGAACCAAGTGATTCATTTTGATACGGACGCTGAGCGCACGGATTATTCGTGGGTGTTTGGCGCCAATAGTAATTTGCCGCATGACATTAGCGTGATGTGGGCAAAAGAAGTATCGACTGAATTTCACGCGCGGTTTTCAGCGACGGCCCGTCGCTACCGATATATCATTTACACACATAAGGTTAGGCCGGCAATCTTACGTGATGCTGTAACTTGGAATCGTAACGAATTGGATATGGGGGCGATGCAGCTTGCGGCTACTTATCTCTTGGGAAAACACGATTTTAGCTCATTTCGCGGCTCGGGTTGCCAGGCCAAGTCAGCAATCAGAGACTTACAGGAATTGACGATTAAGCGCTACGGGCAACTGCTGGTGATTGAGGTGCTAGCCAATGCTTTTTTACTGCATATGGTACGTAATTTAGTGGGTGTCTTGCTTCCCATCGGTTTGGGGACCCATTCGCCGGACTGGGCCAAGGAAGTGCTGGATGCACGGAATCGCAGTGCTGGCGGTGTTACAACCGCTCCAAATGGCCTCTATTTGGTGGCCATATCTTACCCTCAACACTATGATTTACCTAAAACTTCACTAGGACCCTTTTTTTTACAATAATGTTTGCTATAGTTACACCTACAACAGCGTTAGGGGCTTAATGCATGAGTTGGTTCAAGAAAATCCTGCCGAAAATTTCCTCGACGGGCACTAAAAAAGGTGTGCCAGAAGGCATCTGGAGCAAATGTGATTCATGTGCTGCCGTTATTTATCGTGTTGAGCTTGAGCGTAACTTAAACGTATGTCCTAAATGCCAGCATCATATGAAACAGTATGGCCGTCAACGCCTTGATGCGTTTTTGGATAAAGGTGGACGCACTGAATTAGGCGTGGACATTCAGGCGGTTGATCGTCTCAAGTTTAAAGATTCTAAAAAATACAAAGACCGTATTTCAGCGGCACAGAAAAAAACAGATGAACGTGAAGCGCTCATTGTGATGCAAGGTACGATTGTGGATGTGCCCGCCGTAGTGGCAAGTTTTGATTTTGGTTTTATTGGCGGCTCAATGAGCGCTGGCGTGGGGGAACGTTTTGCGATTGGTGTGCAAACAGCGATTGATCATAAGCAACCATTTGTTTGTTTTTCGACGAGTGGCGGCGCGCGTATGCAAGAAGGATTGTATTCACTATTTCAAATGGCTAAAACATCAGCCGTGTTGGCACGTTTAGCGCGGCAAGGGCTGCCGTATATTTCAATTTTAACGAACCCTACAATGGGTGGCGTGTCAGCGAGTTTAGCCACCTTGGGTGATATCATCATTGCCGAACCTAATGCGCTGATTGGTTTTTCAGGACCGCGCGTGATTGAACAAACCATCCGCCAAACGTTGCCTGAGGGTTTTCAGCGTAGTGAGTTCTTATTGGCGCATGGCCATATCGATCGTATCGTTGACCGTCGCGCGTTGCGTGATGTCGTGTCCGAAATGCTGAGTAAAATGACACACCGGGGATTGTCGGTGGAGGCGCATGAGGACAAAAAATGACTGGCTTGATTGGTTGTTTAGCCAAGCGATTAGCGCTGCATCACATTCTCTAGACCGTATTCGTTATCTTTTTGAAGCACTGCAATTAGGCCGTATTGCGCCAATCACCATCGCGGTAACCGGCACGAATGGTAAAGGTTCCACTGTTAAATTATTAGAACAGATATACTTAGCAGCAGGCTTACGCGTTGCTGCGGTCACCTCACCACACCTACTCGAATTTAACGAACGCCTAACATTAAATGACGCACAAGTGACGGATGTTCAAATTCTTAACGCATTTGCGCGTGTTGAAGCGCATCGCGATCAATCACGTTCGATTAATGCGTTTGATTTTTTTCACCTTGCTTGGTTTTGTTGTATCGAAGACTTCAAGCCGGATGTGGCAATTATTGAGATTGGCATAGGCGGGCGTTTGGATGCAACAAATCTGTTAGCCATTGACGCGTCCGTGATTACGAGTATTGGATTAGACCACTCTGAGTTTTTGGGTGATAGCCGCGATAGTGTGGGGTATGAAAAAGCGCATTTGGCGCGACATGGGTGCCCGTTGGTGTGTGGTGAGCCAGATGTTCCTGCATCAGTAGTGCAGGTATCGGATGAGATTGGCGCCGATCTTATATGTATAAACAACGAGTTTAGCTATGAATATGATGTTGATTCTTGGATTTGGAGGCGCGGATCGCGTAGCATGGACGCCTTGCCTATCCCGCGTATTATGCTACAGAATGCAGCAACCGCATTAATGCTCGTGGACGCGCTTCAGACCAAGATTGCAGTAGATGACGCAGCGATACAGTGTGGATTAGAGCAGGTCTATTTGCCAGGGCGTTTTGAGGTGACCCAGGAGCGATGCGAAATTGTATATGATATTGCGCATAATCAGCAGGCAACACAGTGGTTGGCGGAGCAGTTATTAGCACGCCCCATACAGGGGGCTACTTATTTCGTGGTGGGATTGAAGCAAATGAAAGATGCTGCGGCGACATTCCTGCCAATGATTGCTATCAAAGGGGATTGGTATGTATCTGGTTTGTCCTGTAATGATAGCACCGAACCCTATGAATTAGGGCAACATTTAGAAGCCCTAGGGGTGAGAAAATGGTATACTAGCCAAAAATTGGCTCAAAATTTGGAATTATTGATGACACAGGTGACGTCTAAAGATCGGGTTGTTATATTTGGTTCTTTTTCGGCAGTGCAAGAAGCACAGATGTACTTTGAGGGAGTTAAATAATGGATTTAGGGATAAAACAACGTATTGTGGGGGGTGTTGTGGTCGCTTGTGTGCTGGCCATATTTTTGCCGATCCTACTGCATAAGCCAAAAACGGTCGCCGTGAAGCAGTCACCATTACTGATTCCCAGGCCCGGTGTTGTCTCCGAAATGTCATTGCAGCTTCCGAACACGCAGCAGGCACCGTCACAGGCGGCCGTACAACAGCAGACAACGACAACGGTGAAACCGGTCGCTGTTGCTAAAACGCCAGTACCTTCTCAGGCAACAACGCCTCAGGTGGCCGATCACACGCCGCCAGCACGGCCGCATCATCCTACGGTGAACACAAAGATATTACAGGCCGCTATGTCGACACCGCAAGCATGGATCGTTCAATTAGCCAGTTTTTCACAGGATCGTAATGCCAAGCAGCTGATCACTAAGCTGCGTGCAAAAGGGTTTGAAGCGTACTCACGACGCAGTACTGTGGGCCAGCATGCGATTACACGGGTGTTTGTCGGGCCTGAGATTCGCCGGGCCGATATCAATAAAATTGAAAAACGGTTGCACAACGATTTTCGGCTACAGGGTGTTGTGAGGAAATATCACGTATGAGTGCAATTCCTTGGTACGATTTAAATTGGTTTGATTATGCCATCATTGGTGTGGTTGCGCTATCGACCGTGGTCAGCTTCTTTCGTGGCTTCATTCGTGAAGCATTGTCGCTGTTAATCTGGGTCATTGGTATTATCGTTGCCTTTAAGTTTTCGCCTGCCTTGCAGCAGTATATCCACCAGATCACAAAATGGGGGGTCCTGAGTTATGTTGTCGCCTTCGCACTCATTTTTTTGTCGGTTTGGTTGCTGGGCCTGTTGATCAATTTAGCGTTACGTTCTGTTGTTAAGCGCGCCGGTTTGGGCGGCACAGACCGAATGGTGGGTTTGGTGTTTGGTTTTTTACGTGGTTTTTTAATGGTGGCTGTCATCATGATGTTTATTGATGTATCACCGTTTAAAAATACACAACTGGTAAAGAACTCGGCGTTGGTGCCGCAGTTTAAGGGTATTGTAGCAATGTTGGATCAATATGTTCCAAAAGATGTGGGGCCGTTAGCCCAATGGGCAATGGGGAGGAAATAAGTTATGTGTGGTATTGTTGGGGTTTTGTCGAACACGGTCGTGAATCAAGAAATTTATGATGCATTAACGATTATTCAGCACCGCGGTCAGGATGCGGCGGGTATTATGACGTGTGATAATAACCGTATTTTTTTGCGCAAATCAAACGGCTTGGTACGTGATGCCATTCGTAAAAATCACATGCAACGTTTAACGGGGAACATGGGTATTGGTCATGTGCGTTATCCAACGGCAGGCACAGAGAGTGCACTTGAGTCGCAACCCTTTTATGTGAATTCGCCGTACGGCATTGGCTTCGTGCATAATGGAAATCTGATTAACACCGATGAATTGGCTGAAGATTTGCAAGAAACCGATTTGCGCCACCTCAATACAAGCTCTGATTCAGAAGTATTACTCAATGTGTTGGCATATGAATTACAGCGCGTCGGTGGTGCTCACCTTGCTGTCCCTGCCATCTTTCAAGCGATGAAGTCTGTGTATTCGCGCGTGTCGGGCGCATTTGCCGCCGTGGCAATGATTTGCGGTTATGGAATATTAGCATTTCGTGACCCCAATGGCATTCGTCCGTTAGTTTATGGCAAACGTGAAACCGCCGACGGTGTAGATTACATGGTGGCCTCAGAGACGATTGCATTGGATGTGCTTGGTTTTAAATTGATTGATGATGTGGCACCCGGTGAAGCTATTTTCATTGATCTGCATGGCAAGGTGCACCGTAAAATATGCACCAAGAAAACTACGGATTCGCCTTGTATCTTCGAATATATTTATTTGGCACGACCGGACTCAGTGATCGATAAGATTTCCGTGTATAAAGCACGTATCAATATGGGCGTGCGTTTAGCAGAGAAGCTGCTACGTGAACGCCCGGATCATGACATTGATGTGGTGATTCCCATTCCCGATACCAGTCGCAATTCAGCGTTAGCATTAGCGCAACGTTTGGGTGTGGAGTATTCTGAAGGCTTTGTCAAAAACCGTTATATTGGGCGTACATTTATCATGCCCGAACAAGCGGTGCGCCGTAATTCAGTGCGCTTAAAGCTCAATGCGATGAAAGAAGAATTTAAAGGCAAAAATGTATTGCTGGTGGATGATTCGATTGTGCGCGGCACGACGTCGGGTGAAATCATTCAAATGGCGCGTGATGTTGGTGCTAAAAAAGTATATTTTGCATCGGCAGCACCTGAAGTGCGTCACCCAAATGTATACGGCATTGATATGCCGAATGCGAAAGAGTTGATTGCCCACGGTAAAACAGCTGATGAAATATGTGCGGTGATTGGCGCGGATTGGTTGTTGTATCAAGATCTAGAGGATGTGGCAGCGGCCATTAACGATGCGGCCAAGTCCGATAAAGATAAAATCACATGTTTTGAGGATTCCGTATTTACAGGCAAGTATATTACCGGTGATGTTAGTGCGGCCTATTTGAAGGAACTTGCTGCGGCGCGTAGCAATGACGCTAAAGCTAACGTTTGTAAAACCGTCATCGAATCGAACTGTATTGAACAGCTTGATGATGAATGACGGAATCTCCTGAAACGCATTGAATTTATAATCAAAATGTTATAATTTTATGACAGCTATTGCGATGCATTTGGGCGAATGCTAATATCGCGCCACTGACGTTCTGATGGAGTGGGGGGGGCTGGTATGTCTAGAGAGTGGCAGCCAAGTGCAAGTCAAATACAATTGTCGTATGTTGAAGCGAATTTCGGATGTCTTAATCCAACGGCCACTAATGTAGCAACCTGTGATGGGTTACCTTTTGATACTGATACACGTTATATTTTCACTGTTTATGATGCAGCTTATGCCGGAGATCAAAGCGCGGTGCGAGGCAATGAACCCGTTTACATGGTGGGAGAGGAATTTCCAGCAGCGGCGCGTGAGCAAGCATTACAACTATTAATGGAAGGAATTTGCGAAGAACAGGGTGTGCCTAAAGAAAACCAGGCAACCTACCTTGGTTATGCTAAGGAATTTTCAGCGTCTCTAAAGGAATTGCAAAATACTAAGGCGCCAAACGCTGACATTATTCAGAAATTTAAAAAGAAAGTTAAAAAAGAAAAATATAAGTTGGGTCATCCCTCTTTAGTTCCTGATCCAGAGAATAAGGGGGAATATAACAAACGTGATGATGTCGTATTGGTTGCGGGCGAGTGTTGGGTTGAAGAGGGGTCACTTAAGATTATTCGAAAGAGTGGTCGTTACTTTAGAGATGCAGATGATGCAATTGCAGGTGACACTCTTGATGGCTTTATGTCAGTACTAAGAGATCGCTTTGTTATACCGATTGAAGTGATCTTAGAAGATACCAGTCCGCAAGCATGTTGGGATAAAATACAACACAAAGGGGAGGGTATGCTCGATTTTTATATGGCGGCGGTTAAGTCCGCAATGGGTAAATTTACGTATGGTGGCATATATAAAAAAGTGAGCGCAGTTGGAAAGAAATATCTTAAAGAAAACGAGGTTGCTGAACATACTGTTGACCTGACGCTTGGCACTGATTTATTTAATGTATTAGTTAGAGCGCTTAGAGTAGAATATGACGCATATACCCCTGGTAATAAAGACGATAGAGTGGCGATGTTTAAATGTGCGCGTCGGCGTCATCGTGTTTTAAACAGACTTGAGGCAAATAAAGACTATTTAACTAAGTTGTGTTTGCTGACGAATGCTACGTCAGAGCCCAGGTCTGTCATGGTTGCTTTGAGGGGCTTGAGTGCACTAAATGGTGGCGCTAAAGCTGGCGAAGGCGCTGACAAAATGGACTGTTCATTAACAATAAGATAAAATACGACTTGAAAATCAATGAGATAAGCTTGTTTTTATATTAAAGTTGTTATTGTTGCGTAATCTTCTATAATTACGATTACTCTAAGTCAGCAGGTGCTTTAGGATGAGACCCGATATTGAACACATAATGACCTACATCAAGGTGGTTGAGCTTGGTAGCTTTACATCAGCCGCCCATGATATGAACCTCTCAAAATCCGTCGTGAGTAAACACGTTTCTTCACTGGAAGAGTCTTTAAACACGCGCCTACTTAAACGCACTACACGCAAGTTAAGTGTAACGGACGTGGGTAAAGTGTTTTATGAGCAGGTTAAGAATATTCCTTATGAAGTCGAGAATGCGCAACAAGCGATTCAGCCGTTTAATGATGAGCCGCATGGTTTGTTAAAAGTGATTTCGCCAGCGAATTTTATTGCCTCCTTAAAAACCGATGTGGTGCCTGATTATTTATTAAAATATCCAAAAGTAAATTTAAGTTTGCGTGGCGTCCGTCCGGTGGTTGATCATATCAATGATGAATATGACATTATTATTTTATGGAAACTGGAACATCTAAATTTCCAAGATTATAACATGGTTGCAGTTAAGCTATTTTCAATGCCAGTGGGCATTTATGTCACGCCGGAATACCTTGAAAAAAATGGCACACCGCGCACGCCAGATGACTTAGCCGCACATAATTGCTTTTCGTCCATTGGTCGTCGTTGGCCGTTTTGCGAAAAGAATGGCAGCGTTTATTACAAAGCTGTGGATGGTCGATTGCGCAGTCAAAATGATGAAATTACACAGTCGGCATGTCGCAAGAGTGTCGGTATTACCTATTCGTATCCCTTCTTATTCGAGGAGGATCTGGCGGACGGCACCGTGGTACAGATATTAAGAGACTATACGCAACTGAATATCGAAATGTACGCATTTTATCACCCCACGTCTTTTCTACCACCAAAGATCAGCCACTTTATTGATGAATTGAAAGAATTTTATCGTGAACGGCAAGAAGAGATCCTACGTTGTGGGCGTGACGCAGAATAGTGTGATAGACTGCGCCCATGCAAGAATTGAATAGAAAGTTATCAATTGCTCCGATGATGGACTGTACGGACCGTCACTATCGCTATTTTTCGAGATTAATGACACAGCATACTGTTTTATACAGTGAAATGGTCACTGCAGCCGCTATTATCAATGGCGACCGAGATTATTTACTGGGTTTTTCCGCTGAAGAGCAACCACTGGCGCTGCAATTGGGGGGTAGTGATCCTGCGGCCTTAGTTGAAGCAGCGAAAATTGGTGAGCAGTATGGCTATGCCGAAATCAATCTCAATGTGGGTTGCCCCAGCGATCGCGTGCAAGCAGGGCGTTTTGGTGCGTGCTTGATGAAAGAGCCTGATTTGGTGGCGGAATGTGTAGTGGCAATGCAAGATGCCGTGCGCGTCCCTGTGACCGTGAAAACACGTTTGGGTGTTGATGATCAGGATAGTTATGAATTACTCTGCCGTTTCATTGAAACGGTAACTGCATCCGGTTGCACTACATTTATATTACATGCGCGTAAAGCATGGCTTAAAGGCCTAAGCCCACGTGAAAATCGTGATGTGCCACCGCTGGATTACGAACGTGTTTACCAGGTAAAACGTGATTATCCGGAACTTGAGATTATTATTAACGGCGGTGTTAAAAACCACGAACAGATTGAACAACATTTGCAGCATGTCGATGGTGTGATGATTGGGCGTGAGGCGTATTCAAACCCATATTTTTTAGCCGAATTTGATCAGCGTTATTATGGTGTCACGGAATCGCCTATTGATCAGTTTCAATTGGTAAAACGCTATGCGCACTATGTGATGCAACAACAAGCCATTGGTGTGCCGTTGCGACCCTTGGTGCGCTATTTAGTTGGATTATTCAAAGGACACCCGGGGGCGCGGCAATGGCGGCGTTATTTAAGTGAGCACGGTGGCTCGACGACATTAGGAGCGGGTATTCTCGAAACAGCGCTGAGTAATTCGTTTGGTGCTAGTTAAAGTAAGTATTGTGATATAAATTTCGTTTTTAAGATGAGTATGATGGGTAAGGTTAATGGGTTTAGTAATAGTTGATTTTAGATGCACATCTTATACAGCAAGCGGCTGTTTTTCTATTGGATTGGAAATATTACGTCAAACATTTACCAGTGATTTTATGCCGGTGCAAATGGTCATCATCACGGATGATGATGGATTAACGGTATTGATGCGCCTTAATGCCATTGAAGACGGCCATACGGTTAGCATTAATGGCAAGTCAGTTCCGATTGTAACTACAAAATATTTAGAAGATAGATTGCTTTCCTCTGGGACAGACACGTATTTTCGTTTGGGTGCGTGTGGTGTAATGCCTAAGCACAAACCGTTTAAGCCGATTCCTGAGTTTAAGCATGGTGTGCCAAAGATAGTAATCTTAAGTATGCAGAGTACGTTTTCTTCTCAGGCGAGTCTCGCAGCACACTATAATGCTTACTATCCATGGCCAGCGTGTATAGTAATGTTGGGTTTTGGATCAGACCGCATAGGTCTCATATCAGTTCCTGGTATTGTTGATGAAGCGCGCGTCATCACGCCGCCTACGGCCCCCTTTCGTTTAATGTATTTGAATCCATATGAGCGCTCGAATGATGGCAATTGCTGTCGCGTCGCGAGTAATTTCATCAGCTTTTCACAATGGCCTAAGCCATTACTAATGCGCTTTGTTCATGTGGGTGCATTAACAACGATACAGGACATATTGGTTTTTCACTCCCAACTGCACGATTGCAATTTGCAGCTTTGTGATGTTAGTAATGTGGACCACCCAATCTGGTCTGAAATCAGTAAAGGCAAGTGGCAAGCGTGTGAGGATCCTGCCGATAAGATGATCACCGTATATCATTATGAATCTTTACCTTCACAGAGCATGAAGCAATTTATTCAACAATCCGATAAATACATTCTGACAGGTGGATTGGCTACATTTTATGAGGCGATGAGGTATCACAAAATTGTATTCAATCAATGTGTTTCGAATAATATAAGTGCCTACCGAGATATGGCAGGCATATTACAAATCCGAATAGATGATTATCCTGAATCAACCTTTTCAAATGATGAGCTTTTTGTTGTGATGCGCTATTTCTTCAGCCCTATAGTGAATCGGCAAAAAATGGGCGCTGTTCAGGATATTATTGGCAAGCACCCGGCCCTATTAGATGCCATTGCTGATCTTTATTTTGAGTTCTATAGTGACTATGCCGGTAAAGTTGGAGAGAGCTTACAGCGGTATGCTTTTACACACATTAGAGAAATGAATGATCCATCAAGCAGTTTTTGGGATAAGTATATGGTTAACCTATTTCGTAGGCCGTCATCGCCAAATGGATTACGACACGAAGAAATTGAAATGAAAGAGCTGTCGCTAGCGGATGGGGGTGATAGTGCAGGAGCATTATCACTGAGTCAATAAAAAAGCGCCTAGAAGGCGCTTTGTATAAGGTCTATAACCTATTGAATTACTTGTCTTCTTCTTTATTTTCTTCTGTCTTTTCTTCTTTTTTAGCGCGGTTACCGTATTTCTTGCGGAATTTGTCGATACGACCAGCGGTATCAATCATCTTCTGTTGACCGGTAAAGAAAGGATGACATTTCGAGCAAATATCCACGTGGATATCGCGACCTGCTGTAGAGCCTGTTTTAAAACTATGGCCACAACTGCAAGTTACTGTAATTTCATCATATTTTGGGTGAATCTCAGCTTTCATGAGGGTTCCTCTTAACTCAATTAAGCGTGCAATATATACCAGTTCTCTGTAGA
>NVSS01000041.1 GCA_002732805.1 Coxiella sp. (in: g-proteobacteria) | reverse complement strand
ATGTTTTTGGTAACTGCACAAAGCATCGAGATAGTAAGTATATGAACAATAGAATTGAGTCGGATCATCGAGTCACTAAATCACGATTGCGAATAATAAAAGGATTTAAAGATATTTTCAGCGCCCTGCGGTTTTGCACAGTCTTTGAGGAAATTCGACAACATTTTCGGATGAAACATAAGTCCCGCGCAGAGAAGCGCAAACTGCTTGCGCCTAAGATTTGTGAATTCAATAAAATTGCTGCGTTAGTGGCTTAAATTGAAAGAAATAACTTTCCGCCATCCAAAAGGAACCAAGAGCTTACAGAACCATATTAAATACTGGGGCTTTATTACGTATCCGTTTATTAGCTTGCTCAGCTTCTTGCTGATCATTGGATTGCTCGCTATTTGGGGCAGGAAGCGGTGATTCCCGCCGCAAGACGGGCAGTTACAGGTGGAAGTGCCTTGGCTTACACGCCCAAATCATCATAAATAGTGCTACGATAGGTAATGCTACACCAGCGACGGTTTGCTGATAAGCAGGTAGCCACGCCAAATCCTATCGACCATTTTCCATTTATTGAAACATGGGGGGGTCTTTTCTCTCCAATCATGAGTGTGTTTGTATTATCAGTATATTTACAGGTTATAAGTGGTGTGCCACTGTCACCAGGGCCAGGGCCAGGGCCAGGACCAGGACCAAGACCAAAACCAGTTTCCTTCCATTGCCATGTGCGATTAATTTTTTCGAGTGCTTTTCTTGATGTTCCAAAGCTTAATGTCCAGGATGAATTATTAACTTTTATGGGGTTCAGGTCTTTATTGATGTGTTCGATATCTAAAACACTAAAGTTCTCATACGTCGAAAGGATCTTAGTTTTTAAATATTGCTGATGTATTTTAGAAAGCATTGAGTGAAATGCAGCTGTATTGGGATTGGGGCATGTTATCGTAGTGGTCGTTGCAAGGCATACCGTTGAGACTGATACTAATGAAAACATAAAGAGGTACGTTCTTGGCATTTGATTATCCCTTTAGGACTATTGGTAACGACTCATTTATAGTAAAATATTTACACAGCACCGTCAACAGGCAAATATTGTCTGTTAGTCCAAAGCAAAGAGATGTCTAGATACTACCTAATTCACGCAATGGTTTATTCTGCAATAGGTTCTCTTCAATACGTTCAAGCGACATATTTTTTGTCTCAGGAACCTGGAAGTAGAAATACAAGGCTGCAATCACCGCAATAACTAAGAAGATGCCGAACGACGCCGTCGCACCCCAACGGTGCAACACGATTGGGAATAGAAAGCCCACAATAACATTCGTACCCCAGTTAAAGGCAACGGCAATACCCATGCCAACACCACGAATCTTTAACGGGAAGATTTCAGAAGGAATAAGCCAACATGCTGGGCCAGTACTGAACCCTTGGCATGCAACAAAGAGCATCATGCTAATCAAAATAATATAACTCAGCGGCCCCTTTTGAATGCCATAAGCAAAGCCAACGGTCAGCACCACTAAGCTTAATACAATGCCACAAATACCCGTGATTAATAGTTTGCGTCTTCCTACCCGATCTAATAGGTAGATCGCAAGGATCGTAAAGATAAAGTTAACAAGACCAATAGAGACCGTCGCCAATAGCGTGTGCGCACCATGACTAAATCCGGTCGATTCAAAAATCGTCGGTGCGTAATAAATAATTGCATTAATCCCAACCGCCTGGGTCAAAATACTTACAAAAACACCTAGCAAGATAATACGCAAATAGCTATCGCTCAGTGATTGCCTCAAGGTTAATTTTTCTTCCGTCAACACTGTTTTAATGTCGGCCATTTCTAATTTAGCTTTTTCAGGACCATGAATACGGTCTAGCACTTTCTGGGCGTCACTCACGCGCTGCTTCGTCATTAGCCAACGTGGACTCTGTGGTAGCTTGATCGCTCCTAAAAATAACATCACCGCCGGAATAAAACTTAATCCTAACATCCAACGCCACGCCGCTGTCGGCGCAAACCAGTAATCCACTAAATACGATAGCAAGATACCGGATACGATCGCCAGCTGGTTAATGGTAACCAGCGCACCACGGTATTTCTCTGGTGATATTTCGGCAATATATAAGGGGGCTGAGAAAGAACCGATACCAATCGCAAACCCAAGTAATAAACGCCCTATGATAAGCGTTTCAGTGCTGCCCGCAAACGCACAAAATAGTGTCCCCAGGCCAAACATAAAGGCCGTGAACAGTAAGGCGATCTTGCGACCAAACATATCGTTCAGCTTACCGCCGAATAACGCAAACACCAATGCACCAAAAGGAACCGCACTGACCACAGCACCCTGCCACACGTCGTTTAGGTGAAACACCCCTTTAATAAAGAGCATCGCGCCCGAAATAATACCCGCATCATAACCGAACAAAAGTCCCGCCAATCCTGCAATGGAAGCCATAAAAATTGTAGTGGAAAGACTTGATTTCATAACATATCCTGATCTATAAACTGACAGCATTGTACATGGTGCCGACTAATCAATCAATCGAGGAAGCTATCTGGACAGTACGCTTTGTCCAGTAACGCTTACCTCAGCTACTGTGTGCTGAGATTTAATGGGACGACGTCGTCCATTGAGTATCCTGCCAATCCATCGGTTTTGCTCAAACCCCTTAGAAATAATCGTTTCTTGCACTATCCTCCACCACTTACTGATTAACCCAGGTTAGACATATCATGAAGGCACCCCCGCCCCACTGCCAGAAGCTGAACCACTACCACCACATTTATTAGCGTTACGCTGCATTATTAATCCCACTCATCGGGGCTCCCGCATTAAAATTTGAACAATTCCGCAAGTATATCGAAGCAAATATGCTTCTGACCATCCGGCCATTTTCTTTTTCCCCTTTAAGCTATCTCTTGAGTTTATTGTTCAAATATTAATGCGGGAGCCCTGTACAACCAACTGCCATTGGTAGACACATCAACATTATTTTGCTAATATCCAGCCAATTATATACTAGTAGGGTGGGGTATCGGTAATGGGCAATAAAAAACGTACAAATCGTAATTCACAAGATAATCACAGAGTTGATCAAGCGTCTACTTTAGAGAGTGATGCTAATTCAGATTGGCTTCATGAAAAATGGGAGCACATGCCCAACTACCCGCGTGTTGTGGAAGTTATTGTTGGCATGGGTTTAGCTGGGGTATCATTATATTTTTTATTCTTATCTCTAGCAACGCAAAACACTAATGATGTTTTACCTGCTATTATACTTAATGGAACCGATGGCCTACCAGGCGAACTTATTAACACGTCCTCACGCAAAACTTATCCAAAGCTTAACTTAGGGCCGGCTAGTACTAAAGGTGATGTAGATTACGCATACGTCTGTAGAGACCAAGAGACTCCGTCAACATCTTCTTATTCTAATACCAACGCCCTTAGGATTTTTTCTCCTGCGTTACCGTGGCCGTCACCACCCGCTTTGACTGTAGAAATGCTAACGAAATCCATCATTGCAGATTCTACAGTGTCTCCTGAAAAACAAGCCGCTTTGACAAAACACTTGGCTAAAGCGGTAGTACACGCATCAAATGTGTTAGATAAGGCGGGCATGCTTAATTATGTGCGTTTAACCCTTGGGAATCCTGACCATGAACTCCACGCTCGTAGAATGTCTGGCGAAGGTGGTTTTTTAACTGGTGATGTGAGCATGGACGTTCCGAGAACAATCATTTTCATGCGCGCTGGAGCATCGATAAGAGCAACGGCTGGTGATGTGCTTCATATGGTGTTTCATGCCTTTGGTGTTTCGATAGGTTTTCTTAGAGGGGCTGATGGTGATCGCCTGTCCTATTTTAAAGATCCAGATTTAAGACAGAAAATCGCTGGAATATTATGTAATGGTGACCGTAGTGTCATGCGTATTCTACCTGATTTACTTGAGAAAGAATTTGCCGGGGCGTTATCTGTAAGCGAAGCTCAACAACTTCAAAATTATAGAGCCAAACTTAAATTGGTTAGAACAAAAGAAAGTGCATCTCATGTTCCTGATGAGGAGTTAGGGAAATTGATAGCTGATGGCGCATTAGAAACAACAAAAAAAGGACGAGGTTATGCAATGGTCGCTCCTCGCGAGTCTCCTGACGATGACCTATGTGATAACAACTGGTTGATAACGCGTTTCGAAATCACCGGAGGAAAGGGGACTATATTTTCTCGTAGCTCTAGGGGACCTGTTACGGATGATCCGCTAGTCCATTTCCTCGAGGATATTCAATGGCGATTTGAATGTCTAGAGGCCCGCGACCGACCAAGACTTCAAGAAAAGGGGTATGACAAGGGCACGGTTGAAGCCTATGTATTGGAAGAATATGTTACATTTACCCTGCAAACTGGCATGGTAATGGAGTTCTACCCAGAATTAAATGAGCTGCTTATGACGATGCATGATGATTATCAGATACTTAAGCATAATCAAACGACTAATCATGCCCCTACATTGTAAAGGTATCAACTAGCGTGACTGCATGTGTTCATGCATGATTATCAATTTCTTGCTGCACTGTTTTGCGAAACTTGAGAGGGTTTGGCACATCAACAAAGGGGTCGCGACTGCCCCCGATGCCAATGACGATGATTGTGCCATAGCTTATAATGCGCCCGACGAAGGATTGATCACATTACTCAGGGACATGTAATGTCGCCAAAATCGTACGCGCTAAGGCTAGTTTCGACATAGCTTCAAGTTTTTTGACGCTGTCGTTAGCCACCAATACAGCCTGATTTGTGGCCTTTTCAAACCCATCCGAAATGAGATTCGCCACGATTAAATCTACATTTTTCGTTTGTAGTTTTTGCTGAGCCGACTCAATAAGCTGCTCATCTTCCGCGGCAAAGCCAATGCAATAGGGCTTCGCTTCAAGCGCCCCCACGGCGGCTAAAATATCCTGCGTACGCTCTAACTCCAACACCAGATCGCCCGGCTTCTTTTTAAGTTTAGATGACGCCACATGCTTAGGCGTGTAATCCGCAACCGCCGCCGCACTGATAAACACATCACAGGCATCGATACGCGTCATGACAGCTTGATACATTTCCTCGGCCGTCGTTACCGGCACCACCGTCACATTGGGTGGAATCAGCGCCGTTGGGCCGCTAATTAAAGTCACCTCAGCACCGCTACTGTGCGCGACAGCCGCTAATGCATAGCCCATTTGGCCGCTGCTGCGGTTACTCATAAATCGTATGCTATCAATTGGCTCGCGCGTGGGTCCTGCCGTGATTAAAATATGTTTACCGGCTAAGGATTGATTGAACGAAGCCATGAACTCAACTACCTGGTCAACGATACCCACAGGCTCTACCATGCGGCCAATACCTACCTCACCACAGGCTTGTTTCCCTTCTGCCGGACCAATCATCGACACATCACGTGACGCCAATGTTTTTATATTGTCTTGAGTAGCCGCATTTGCCCACATTTCACGGTTCATCGCAGGCGCTACCATAATTGGTGCCGTCGTCGTAATGCAAATCGTGCTTAATAAATCATCCGCAATACCATGTGCTAAGCTAGCCATAAAATTAGCCGTCGCTGGCGCGATTAAAATAAGATCGGCCCAGCGCGCAAGTTCGATATGCAGCATGGCATCTTGATCCCACAAGTGTTGGTAAACTGCATGACCGGATACCGCTTCTAATGTCGACGGCGTCACGAATTCATTGGCCGATTGCGTCATCACCACGCGCACCTCATACCCCAGTTTTGCAAACTGGCGAATGCAATCTGGAATCTTGTAAGCGGCAATACCGCCTGTGATACCGATGACGATGTTAGGCATAAACGATTACCCTACTACTGCAAATAAAAGCTATCTTGTATTAATAATTCAGCAATCTGTACGGCATTTAACGCTGCACCTTTGCGCACATTATCCGCGACCACCCACAAATTAATGCCGTTAGGATGTGATAAATCTTGGCGCACACGGCCGACAAATACTTTATCCTCGCTCGCCGCATCCGTTACGGCTGTGGGGTAGTCTTCATGTGAATAGAGCTCTACACCCTTAGCATCTCTCAATAATTGCAAAACCTCATCGACTGTTATCGGTTGGTGCGTTTCAAGATGCACCGCTTCAGAATGGCCAAAAAAGACCGGCACACGTACCGCAGTCGCATTAACAGCAATATTGGGGTCATTAAAAATTTTCTGGGTTTCCCAATGTAATTTCATTTCTTCACGCGTATAGCCATTATCCTGAAACGCATCAATTTGAGGAATCACGTTAAAGGCAATTTGCATTGGCAGTACCTCAATCTCAGCCTCACTGCCATTAAGCAAATCCGCGGTTTGACTCGCTAACTCTTCGATCGCCTCACGCCCAGCACCGGCAACCGCTTGGTACGTTGCTACGTTAATACGGGTAATCCCAACCGCGTCATAAATGGGTTTTAATGCCACGACTAATTGAATCGTCGAACAGTTAGGGTTCGCGATGATATTACGTTCGTGGTAATTAGCAAGAGCTTGCGGATTAACTTCCGGTACCACCAAGGGAATATCAGGATCGTAACGAAACTGCGATGAATTATCAATCACAACACAACCGGCCTCTGCCGCCTTTGGTGCATAAATCGCGGATACTTTTGCGCCTGCCGAAAAAAAGGCGTAATGCACTTTTTCAAAATCAAAATCGTCGAGTAACTCTACTTTTATTTTTTTACCGCCGAATAGCACGGTACTTCCCGCTGATTTTTCGCTCGCTAGTGCATACAGTGTCTTAATTGGAAATTGACGTTCAGCCAGTATTTCTAAAAATGCTTCACCCACCACACCTGTTGCACCCACTACAGCTACATCATATTCTGTTGCCACTTGTATTCCTTAATTGTTATTGATTGTTGCGGTCGTTCTGACCTCGATCACGTAAGACATGATCCATTAATACCAACGCTAACATTGCTTCTACAATAGGCACCGCACGAATACCCACACAGGGGTCATGACGCCCTTTTGTTTGTACACTTATTTCGTTGCCCTGCTTATCTAATGATTTACCCGGCGTCATAATACTTGATGTTGGCTTGAACGCCACATCTGCAATAATATCTTGACCACTTGAAATACCGCCCAACGTACCGCCGGCACTATTGGATAAGAAGCCTTCTTTTGTCATTTCATCGCGGTGTTCACTGCCACGCTGCGACACGACCGCAAACCCATCACCGATACCCACGGCTTTTGCGGCATTGATACTCATCATCGCTTTAGCAATATCTGCATCCAGACGATCAAACACAGGCTCACCTAACCCCACGGGGACATGTGATGCAACCACCCGCACTAATGCACCTACCGAATCACCGTCACGACGTAGTTGGTGAATGTATTTTTCAAGGGATTCAACTTGGCTGCTGTTTGGAAAAAAGAAGGGATTCGTTTCAACCACACTTAGATCAATGGCAGCTGCTTCAATCTCGCCAATTTGCGCCACGTAGGCTTGGATTTCAATGCCGTAGTGTTCGCGTAAATATTTTTTGGCAATTCCCGCCGCCGCAACTCGCAATGCTGTCTCACGTGCGGACGCACGACCACCACCACGGTAATCGCGAATGCCGTATTTTTTGTCGTACGTCATGTCGGCATGACCGGGGCGGTACGTTTCTTTGATCTCACTGTAATCACGTGAACGTTGATCTTCATTTTTAATGATCAATGCAATCGGCGTGCCCGTTGTTTTACCCTCGAAAACACCCGATAAAATAGTCACACGATCTGATTCGTTACGTTGTGTTGTATGACGTGATTGCCCAGGACGACGACGATCTAAATCAATCTGTAAATCTGATTCCGATAGTTCCATGCCCGGCGGACAACCATCGACAATAGCAACCAGCGCAGGACCATGACTCTCGCCTGCTGTTGTAACAACAAATAATTTTCCAATACTATTTCCCGACATTCATTTTCTCAAGCTGCTCACGCGTTAATAAAAACAACCCCTGACCACCAAACTCACATTCTAACCAAGTAAAAGGTGCCTCAGGATAATGGCGCATCAGGATCTCATCACTGTACCCCACTTCAACGATAAGTATAGCATGCTCACTCATATATTGCGGTGCCTCCCGCAGAATCCTATCGACGATCCCCATACCCTCATTGTCCGCGTAAAGTGCTGTTTTTAAAGGCTCATGTTGGTATTCTTCAGGCAATTCGTTGATTTCATCTTGAGCCACATACGGTGGATTAGAGATAATGAGGTCATATTGCTGAGCTGGCTCAATGGCGGCAAAACAGTCTGAAGTGACCAAATTCACTCGCTCTGTCACGCTATGATCCTGTACATTTTGCGCCGCAACCGCTAGCGCATCAGACGAAATATCCGTCGCATCGATATGCGCCTCAGGAAAGACCGTACTCGCCGCGATTGCAATACAACCCGAACCCGTACCAATCTCTAAAATACGCGTGACTGAGGACGCTGTAATGAATGGCTCAAAACGACGTCGCAGCCATTCGGCAAAAGGAGAGCGTGGCACCAACACACGTTCATCCACATAAAAAGGTAACCCCATAAACCAGGCTTGATTCACTAGATAAGCCACCGGAATACGTGCCTCTATGCGCTGCGTGACGAGTGCTAGTATGCGCTTCCATTGTTCGTCACTAACGGGCTCGGTCAAGGCGCTATCATCACTATCCGCCGGCAGTTCTAAAACATGCAACACGAGTGCAACCGCTTCATCCCAAGGGTTGTCAATGCCATGACCATAAAACAGATCCGATGCACTGAGGCGTTGATAGACGGTATTAAGGGCTTGTTCAATTATCATGGGGCTAGTATAACGGCTCTGTCGCTTTCTTGCGATACATCATCGCGCCGCTCACTGTAAAAAGAGGTGCAGTTTATCATCGTAAAATGCGCATGATCGGGTAACAGCTTAATCAATGCCCAATCATTACTTTCAATATGGCGATAGGCTCGCAACAACATAAACGTACGATCCATCTTTTCTTCACACCTCAATACTATATAATCTGACACGCGGTATATTGTAAGCGCTAGGTTGGAGATACCAAGTGCCCACGCCCGCGATGACTTTTCGTTCCTCACCACCATCGTTACGGCCATTTGTAAATTTTTCTGTACATCTACCCAGCGATTAGCTTTAACATAAGGGCGTTTACGTGGGTCAATATCAGTCGTCTCTAACTGCTTATAACACGACAGCTTTATCACCTGTAGCAGGCGATCTGCATCTTCTACCGATTTGATCTTAGTAATCTCTTGATTAGATTTTTCTTCTTTCCTACCCACAAAACACTCCCGACTTATGTATAATACAATCATGTCCGATAAAGACCCACCCAACGATGATGACTTCTTTCGCAAATCGATGCACGGGGTAAAGCCGCTCGACCAAGATACGCACAAACGCCCTAAATCTCAAATAAAAATTAAAAAAAAGTCACAACCTACTGAAAAATTTAATGATAATCCCGTATATGAATACGACTACAACATCATGAATCAAGAACGCTGGGTTGATGGGGATACCAAAGCCTCGTTTAGCCGCTCGGGATTACAACCTAAAACGATCGCCAAACTAAAATCAGGCAAATTAAGACCCGAGGCACGGCTGGACCTACACCATTACACTGCGGGTGAAGCCATGGGCCTGGTTGATCAGTTTTTAGACGAATGTGTCGCCGAACAAATTCGCTGTCTCCTCATCATTCATGGCAAAGGCTATATGGGTTCACACAACAAACCGATCTTAAAAAACATTTTAATTGAGCACTTGCACAATAATTCGTACGTGTTAGCCTACCAATCAGCTCAGCCACGAGACGGTGGCACCGGCGCCCTATACGTACTACTCAAAGAAGGCAGAAAAGTATTATGAAGGAAACCATTATTATTGGTATTGCGGGGGCTTCAGCATCAGGCAAAAGCGTATTGGCCCGTAATTTGCTAAGCGAACTTGGCTCTGACCAGGTCATTGTGATTTCAGAGGATGCCTACTACAAAGATTTATCACACCAAAGCCTTGAAGAACGCGCGAAAACCAACTTTGATCACCCTGATTCATTAGATCATGAATTGATGATGACCGACCTACAACGCCTTCAGAAAGGCAACGCTGTCGATATCCCCAAATACGACTTTAGCAAACACCTGCGTATGCACGAAACACGCCACATTGCCAAGCACCGCATCATTGTACTCGAAGGTATTCTACTTTTCGTTGAGAAAGAGCTGCGTGAATTGATGGATATCCGAATTTTCATGGACAGCCCACAAGATATTTGCCTGATTCGCCGCTTACGACGTGACATCATTCAACGTGGCCGCTCATTAGATTGCGTACTCGAACAATACCAAAAAACGGTACGCCCTATGTACTATCAGTTTGTTGAACCGTCTAAACGCTATGCCGACATTATTGTCCCACGCGGCGGCGAAAACCGTATCGCTGTCGATATGATTCTCGCTAAAATGCGTGAGCTATTGGTACAGTAGCGCGCTTACTCAGCGGCTTCCGCTTCTGCAGGAACACCCGCATCAATCCACTTGTTCAGTGCATCGATAATCTTTTGCGCTTGATCATTTGATGAAATATTAAACTTAGACTTCAATTGATAAGCACCATTGCGCTTTTGGTAACGACGAATAGCATAAGCAGGTGCTTTATATTCACTCTTTGTGGCGTCCCAGTTTTGAAATTGAAACATGATCGTCGACCATGCGCCTTTAGTAAGTACCACTTTATCGAGCTCTTTTACCTTCAATAAACCATCTTCTTCATAATTTATCGTTAAACCATCTATTGTTTCACTCATTATATGTTCCTATTTAATCATGGGTTGTTTAAAATTAAGCTCATTCTAACGAATTACATAGCTGTCATCAATCTTATTTTTCATCAATTCTTAGGCGGTCGCTTGCTTAAGCCCAGGCGGGTGATAGCTTGAATCGTGCTTTGCCAACACCTGGTCTGCAATGAACACATGATGACTGTTTAGCTTACCTTGTGCGATAATGCCCTGCCCTTCACGAAATAAGGACGGTAGTAACCCATCAAAAGCAACGCGTATTTGATGTTTTGAATCCGTTAATAAAAATGACACATCAAGACTGTTGGGTGTGTGCCTCACTGATCCCGTGACGACAAAACCACCTAATCGGATTTCTTGATTGGCTGCAAAATGTGCGCGTGCCATCTGGCTCGGTGTAAAATACAAATCAATGTTTTTGCGTAATGCATAGAGCGCCAACGCCACGGCAGCACTGACACAGCAGATGACAATGATGAAAAAAATTAACTTACGTTTGCGTACAACATGCATTAGGACGTCATCCGTTTGCGTAATCGTTTCATAAAAATAGCGGAAAACACACTAATAGAGACAAAAAATAGCGCATAAGCCGACCAGACGTAATCAGCATAACCGCCCATATGTAAAAATGAATGCATACTATGAAATACCATTAGGCCTCCTTGAGTTTAAGTGCCAGCACCCATTTTGACTGCGCGTCTCGCTTAAGTAATTCGCCACGCACTTGGATACACATAATCCAAACGGAATAGAAAAAAAATGCTGCAATCATCGCCAACAACGGATGTAACATGCTGGGTGCTATCGTCGACTTACCAAATAGCGACAATGAATCGCCCTGGTGCAACGTATTCCACCAATACACGGAGTAATGAATGATAGGGATATTGACAAGGCCAATTAACGTGACGATACTGGCCGCTTTACTTGCTTGGAGCTTATCCGGAATAGCCGCACGAATCGCGATAATGCCCATATAAATAAACAGCAATAACAATTCACTCGTCAACCGCGCATCCCATATCCACCACGTCCCCCAGGTGGGTTTGCCCCAAATAGATCCTGTAATGAGTGTCAACACAGTAAAGAGTGCGCCTAGGCGTGCCGCGCACGTAACCACAACATCAGCTACCTTTAATTTCCATACCAAAAACATCAGAGCAGCAATACTCATACCCACATAAACACCTAAGGACCAAATGGCCGCCGGCACATGGATATACATGACACGATACACCTCACCTTGTTGATAGTCCGCCGGTGCATACAATAACCCGGCAACTAAACCGTAAGCTAATGCCATAAAACACAATACGAAGGCCCAGGGCTGTGTATTTTTAATCCAGATATAAGCTGTTTTTGGAGAACCTGATCGATGTACCCATTGCCACATGGCTGCTAGCTCCTTGCTCAGTACGTTAGCACACATTATAGAATATTTTTTGAATAAAGTAACGTTCGGGGCACGCCCTAATTGCTACCCACTTTCAACGTCGCCGCCGCGGTAATCGGCACCAACGCCACCGCAATCAATAAAATAGCACCGAGTAACGCCAATTGTGCCAAATAAGGTTGGTGCAATTGCGTCGCCGTCACTAACGAACTCGCAAAAATAAGTGTTGGCACATACAACGGCATCAATAATAACGACAGCAATAAGCCACTATTACGTAATCCAACCGTCAGGCCCGCCAATAAGGCACCCAACAGTAATAAAATAGGCGTGCCGATAAACAAGGACCCCATTAACACAGCATTGGAAACCGCATCAAGGTGATACATCACCCCAATCAATGGCGTAATAATAATCATCGGTACAATCAATATCAGCCAATGCGCTATTAACTTAACACAAACAACCACCGACAACGGTATGGGCAGCAACATAAGTTGGTCTAAACTACCATCATCGTAGTCTTGTTGAAATAATTGCGGCAGTGACAACAAGACCGCTAACAAAACCGCAACCCAGACCACACCCGCGCCAATTTTAATTAATATAGCAGGATCGGGCGTGGTAGCTAACGGAAACAAGCAAGCCACTAATAAAAAAAACAGTCCCGGCAATAACGTATCACTACTGTTGCGCCAACGTAACAAACACTCACGCTTAAAAAGGCTCATTGCGATTCTTAACATGAGACCACCTCCGACTGAAACTGCGTAAGATCCAACGTCAACACCGGCAAATCAGCTAATGACAAAGGGCGATGCGTTGTCATAATAATCGTAATACCTTTATTCAATTGTTCTAAAAAAAAGGTTTGAAGGATTTCAACTGCCTGGCGATCCAGTGCCGTCAGTGGCTCATCCAATATCCAAATCTTGGCGTCTGTCATGAATAAGCGTGCCAGCGCTACTTTTTGTTGCTGCCCTTGTGATAACTGACGACAAACAGTATCCATATAAGTATCCAGTTGCAACCGACAAAGCACGTCCCGACAGGTAGCACGCCGCACATTAGGCAATAAGAATTGGAATTTTAAATTTTCGAATACGGTCAATTCCGGCTTCACTGCATTGGAATGGCCAATATATAATAGCGCTTCATTGTGCCAGATAACTTGGCCGGTAGTCGGCTTCAATAAGCCCAGCAGCATGCGTAATAAGCTCGTTTTGCCCGCGCCGTTAGGGCCAACAATTTGCAAGAGCTTGCCTTGCGCTAAGGAATAATGAAGACCACTGAAAAGCGCCTGCTCGCCACGGCAGCATCCAAGATTAGTGAGGTCCAACACGATTTGATCATCCATATCAACCATACTACCGAAATGGCATCCTTAACTCAATGGGAATAGCTTACGGCGCAGCTCCCAACGCCGTGTACACGCGAATTTATCCTTTATCGCACCAATATAACCTTCAACGGTACGGTAACTAAAATTAATGAGCGGACCAATTTCCTTGGCCGTATAGCCATGTAAAAAGTAGTACAGTACATCACGCTCAAGCTCTGACAAATCAAGCTTTAGCTTATGCAGTAGTTGATAGTCGTCTAAAATATTAAAAAAGCGGCGCCGTGTGGCTGTGTTTATTGTTTCAGCGCCTAGAAACTTGGAAATATCCTCGCCTTCACGATAAGGCAGATCGGTATGCGATGCTGACAGAATCCAATATTCCTTGATGCGCCCATCGACAATGTCATAAATACAGGAATAAACAGAATAGGACACATCCGATGAGGCTTCGAAGAAGGAGACACAGTGCACAAGCGCATAAACCATTCCTTTGACCACAACAAGATCATCAATGGTCACCTTACTCTTGGGGAAATGTTTTCGCATAAAGCGCGCGCGATGCAAGGCATCTGTAAAGTCAAAATCATCACCATGATAATGCCCAGTGAGCTCATTATGATAGAACTCAATCATACGATCACCATGACCGTTCAAAAAGATCGTATCATACATCCCCTGTAAGAATTCTTTCATTTCCTCGCATTTATCACTCATCAATCGACCCTATGAAATCCACTCTTGCTCCATGCAATTATAGACATTCAGACGTCGAAAAACTAGTCTAATTTTATACGTAAATACAAGAAGTTATAACTGTAATTTGATGGAGGCTGATTTTTAAGTGCCTCAAGCTGCACTCCCTGAAAAAAGTGGCGAGCCCGAAAAATCGGGCCCGCCGTCTTAAAATACCGTTTATCAACATTCAGGGACTATCATGAATCCAACGATACTTTAAGTTTACCTGGGTTTTCTTTTTCGATGCGCGCAACCATTTTCGTACTAATACCGCGCACTTGAGTCAAATCATTGAGTGATTTAAAGGTGCCATGCTCTTTTCGATACGCAACAATCGCCTGCGCTTTTTTCGCTCCAATCCCTTTTAATTGCACCAAATCAGAAACGGTTGCTTTGTTAATGTTTACTGCGTTCTCCGTTGCCTGTACCGCGACGTGATGACGCGGATGGTGTGACGTTTTAGCGTAAATACCCATTGCTGACAAACCCATCAACATACTTAACGCCCAAATTATCTTTTTCATTTTTTTCTCCTTAAACATAATGAAAGACAACTGCAGTTTATACAAGGTTCAGGTGACGTTACAATACCGGGTTTTTTAGTTTATAACTTAAATTGATGTTGATTAAGATACCGCCCAGGTATTTAGCGTAGGGTTGTTCGTGAGGGAATTCAAGGAGGGAACAATTATGAAGTACGCACTAGAAATAAATATCCATGACATCACTTGCGCCGCTGATATGGGAATCGCCATTCGTAAATTAGTATTAGCACATACGGGTATTCGAATGAGCGATGGTATGGCCTTATCATTTGGTAACGCTTATTATAAGGATCGACATCGCAATGTATTAACACTCAGTCCGACTACCCATTATAAAAAACAACATCAGCACGTGATTACCCAATCAGGATATAAACCACACCCGGTCGCCACATCACTATTTGAAATGGATCGAACACCCGCCGTTATCGCATTGAGCGACACGTCACATCAATTACGCTCAATCACAGAGCCACCACCCACCAAGCCGATCGATCGGGCGTTATTAAGCAGACTTCCGCGTCGCTCAGCGCCCATCACACAAGCACCTAAGTCGTTTCCGCTCCATATGGATCATCAACAATTACTTAAAGATGTCACTGAATTAAGAGCGAAATCATTAATGTCAGCATCCCCTGTCGGTGAGGATCGCGTTGGCATAAGACGCGGGCATACTAAAAAATTATTTTTTTCAAGGGTACATACGGCTGCTGTCAAGCATGGTAAAACCGCCTTCATAGCTGACTGGTCTAACCTGGTGGTGATCAAAAACTTAAAAAATGAATCACAGGCCGCTTACCTTTATGATGGTCGTGGTGGGCTGACCGTTGATGCCTTTAGCTATGGCCTGTCACATCATAGTGTCGTCGCAAGCGGTGCTATTAAAATAAGCATGCATAAAATATCAGAGTCACTGTCTATTCCCCACCTGATATTTTGTCCTGATGAATTAGCAGATGGCTCAGGTGATGGTCTTGCTGCTTATAACCTCATTATCTACGTCATCTCAACCTTAGCAGCACCCGTTAGACTATCAATTGTTGACGACACGTTAGCACAACCCACCAACAGCCATTATTATTATGGTGCTATCATGGCAGATGCTGATAAAGATCACGCCTATACCAAAATTACAGAAACACTGCGCGAATGTGAACGTAAACGGCTAGAGCCTCTGTCCTCACATGAGCTTGCTGCCGAACAGGCACAACAAGAGCGACATTCCTTAGCGGCAAGCATGCTGGGCGCATTACTACCGCATGAGGATGACTATGATCAGGAAGCACTGTCACTTGTAAGTTAATAACGATACGTCCCTCACGACTACTGAGGGACTTTCTTGGTGGACATTGACTGGGGGGTTCCCAGCTTTTTTTAAGCCGCTGCGGCTAACGCCGTCTCGTCAATACCATGCGTCGCTCATACCCCACACGCAAAGCCGCAAAGACTCAAAGACGCTAAGGTTTTCTTGAATTTATCTTTTGGATTCTAATAATATATTTTTGTTTATTTTATCCAATATAAATAAATAATAAATTTAATAATTAAAATTCAAGAAAACCTTAGCGTCTTTGAGTCTTTGCGGCTTTGCGTGTGGGGTATGAGCGACGCATGGTATTGACGAGACGGCGTTAGCCGCAGTGCTTTATGATTTGATCCGTCATTTCACCCGTGGAACAAGATTTTGCACCTTTCGATGCAATATCAGCCGTTCGAAAACCGGCTTCAAGCGTTTTATTAACTGCCGTTTCAATACACATGGCCGCGTCTTCGAGTTTAAATGAATAGCGCAACATCATTGCCGCGGATAAGATCTGCGCAATGGGATTGGCGATATTTTTACCCGCAATATCCGGTGCTGAACCACCTGAGGGTTCATACATGCCAAATCCAGCCTGATTTAAACTGGCTGACGGCATTAAGCCCAGCGAACCCGGCAACACGGCAGCCGCATCCGATAAGATATCACCAAACATATTCGTCGTCGCAATCACATCAAACTGGCTTGGATTGGTAATCAGCTGCATCGCACAGTTATCGACTAACATATGTTTTAATTCAATATCGGGATAGCGCTTACCTACCTTATTAAATACGGCCCGCCAGAGCTTTGAGGTTTGTAATACATTGGCTTTATCTACAGACAAGACGCGCTTTTTACGCAAGCGCGCTACGTCAAAAGCAGCAACTGCAATGGGTTCGATATCCGATTCACTGTATTCACAGACATCAATAGCTTTAAGTTGATTGCCCTCCTCAATGACCTTGTGTTCGCCAAAATAGATGCCGCCTAACAGTTCGCGGAGGATTAAAATATCAATGCCATTTTCAATGATTGCATCTTTAAGCGGGCAAATTTCTTTGAGCATTGGATAGACTTTGGCGGGACGGTAATTTACCTTAAAACAAAATGCTTTACGCAGTGCCAATAACGAGTTTACTTCACAGCCGTCCCATTTAGGTAAGTGTGCTTGGTCAATGGGACCACCGATAGAGCCAAATAAAATGGCGTCTGCCGCTTCACAGATTTGCTGCGTTTCATCGGGAAAGTGTACTTGATATTGGTCATGAGCAGCGCCACCAATAAGCCCGTCGGTGAAGTCAAACTGTAATTTAAATTTAGTGGCAATAGCCGCTAGCACACGCAGTGCTTGTGTCATTACCTCAGGACCAATACCATCACCTGCCAATACTGCTATTTTCATACAACGTTCCTTTTTTTAGCTTCGTACGCATCAATTTTATCCATGTTCGACAACATATAATCGAGTTGGTCCATGCCGTTGATCAAACAGTGTTTCGCAAAGGGGTCGTAATCAAAGGGCATATCATCTAACTTTTCATGCGTCACCAGTTGTTTTTCAAGATCAATAGCAAGATGCAATAAATCGTCCTCAGACAAATCAAATAACATATTAATATGATCTTCGGGTAGTTGGACTAACAACAACCCGTTTTTAGCACTGTTATTAAAAAATATATCA
>NVSS01000040.1 GCA_002732805.1 Coxiella sp. (in: g-proteobacteria) | reverse complement strand
AATACTACCCCCGTCCCCAATCTTAACGTATACTTTTCATAGTCATTGTTAGCAAGGATCCCACATGCTCAAATCTGTTAGGGTTGGCTGTGCCTGGATGGTACATATTTTCACGGCTCTCGGCGCCTTTCTGGGTTTACTCGCATTGGCAGCAATTTATAAGCACCATTACATCATTGCGCTATGGTATATGGGTGCGGCCTTTGTCGTCGATAATTTGGATGGTACATTAGCACGTTATTTTCGCGTCTCGGAATATGCCGCCCATATTGATGGTGCATTACTCGATAACATCATCGATTTTTTTACCTATTCGATGATCCCAGCCGTTTTCATCCTGGCATCTAACCTTATTGCCGAGCCCTATCGCATCTTGGGTGCCGCCCTCATTTGCTTTGCCTCGTGCTATCAGTTCACACAACGCAATGCAAAAACAAAAGACCATTTTTTTTTAGGCTTTCCCAGTTATTGGAACCTCGTTATCTTTTACGCCTATTGTTGGCACCTGCCGCAAATCGTCACATTAGGGGTCATTATTATTTGCTTTATCGCCAGCTTTGTTCCTATTAAGTACGTCTACCCATCACGTATGGAGTACCTCAGCAAACAGCGTAGTAACATCCTATTAATGTTAATGGCCACCCTCTTGTGCAGCGCTTGCGCCATCGCTATTCTCGCCACCTATCCCGAACAAAATAGTTTTCTCAATTACTATACAGGCGCTTACATGATCCTGTATTTCTTACTGAGCCTATACCGCACGTTTTGGCCGCTGATTTAAGCGTTACTGACATAGACCCAAGATGTCACACCGGAATGTAAGGTGACAGCCACACGCTTATAGTCATCCACCTCGTAATCATCTGCTTATTGTAACTCCGCTTTTGAAATAGCAAATACCATACCTGCTATTTCATCTTGCTCATTCCCAGTATGCGTAATAATAGGATGCGCGGCATCACCACTCGCCGCTAATACATCAGGATCTTCAATAGTAACGTGGGAAAGTAAATAACCTCGCAACACATCCTGCGCACCATCCAACTTTCTACCAAACGTAGCGATCTGTACAGACTCATATTGTAAGGTACCGTATGAGGATAATTTTTCACAATAGTCATCGTCCACAAAAAATTCCTCAGCGCTATTCAAAATGGCGGTATACCACTCGGCAATTACGCTCTCAATATACACTCTTCCACGATATGATCGTCATTTATGTATAATTACAGGCCAAATAAGACTTCCTTAATATTCATTAGGTATATTCATCTGGAATATTAATTAAGGTAATAAATGCGCGTAGCGCAGGAGTAAGGCATGAGCCGTTGTCCGAGTAGTGAGGATGGGGGTGGGGATACAGATAAGTTACCAAGTACTGACGCTGAGCCAGTCAACACAGACGTGCAACGTGTTATTGCCTTGCAGGCTAAATATATGCGAGAAACTCCTGCTCATATCTGGTTTCGCCCCGACATCATACGCGAACGATTAGACAGAGAATTGCATCAGCATTTATTAGGAGCTGATGCGACCATTCAAACGGTTATTGATTTGATTAGACAAGGCGCCGACGTAGGAAAGATAAACTTTATGCAGCTTGCTGTAACTCAAGGACGTCCTGTACTATTGGCGTTTGGTTTTGCACAGGGGTTAGATCTTGATGAAGATTGTGTGAGCGCCTACATTAATGCAGTACTCGAACAATTTCCAGCAATAACAATGCATCAACCCAAACAATCTCTAGCAAACGTATTTAGACCTAAACAATCTCTAGCAGAAGAGGTCTATAGACCTATATATGACGGCATCCTCCTGATGCTAATGAACAACGTTAAAATATCAGCACGTGCTTTGGAGCGTTGCCGCGATATAATTAACATAAGAAACAAAAGGCATAAAATTGATTTAAGGGATGCACCTGCTATTTTCACACCCCTCTTAGATGCCGTGTTTGATTATTATTCGTCTCATGCAGCGTTGTGTAACGGCCCTGAATTGAGAGCGATACTTAAGTTTATTCTTCAACATGCAACAACCACTCGCCGCGCTAACCAATGCGATGACCAATTATATGAATTGGTCAGTGATGAATTGTTAGAGCAATTTCTAGCACAACGTAGGTCAACAACCTCCTCGAAATACATTGCTGCACTATGCGCCGCATTTAATGAGTCAACATTGGATAAGATAGTGCCGAGCTACACCTCAAGTGATTGTAAAAGCTTAAATCGTTGTAGCTCATACTTAAGGAAAGGTCAAATTTCATTTCTTTGGACACACGTAACCGGTGACTTATCCATGAATGATTTGACGGTCGCTGCTAGGCACAGCTTATTGGCAGCTGCTGCCGTTTGTAGTTATTTCACGCCTGTCGCTCAATTTGCGTCAGCTCCGTGGTTTAACCTAAGGACTGTCTTTGACTACTATAGATGTGCATGCGATAGAATATCGTCCGATTATAAGTTGAGGACGCTTGAGGAATTTGCAGCAACGTGTCCGCAACTACAAGCTGCCTTTGAGAAGGAAGCAGCCAAACAATCTGCAAGCATTGCTGACGATGAGGTTACTGAGCCCTATACTCATGGGGAAGGAGAAAGCGCTAGTGGTACGGCTTGTGCCGAAGGCGGCCTTTATGCACCTAGAGCTAAAAAAGAACCAGTGCGTCTTACTGAACTAAGCAAAAAAGAAAAAAATAGGTTAAATGCTCATAGAGAGCGTCATGATGATGAGCTCTTTAGGCTCTAACCCTGTTGACATATTCGTTCTCTTTATGTACTCTATTGTGTATGGTGACACACAATAAGCACTGGCCACGCGCCATTATCCTGATTGATATGAATGCATTTTTTGCTTCAATCGAGCAACTGGATAACCCTACCCTGCGCAATAAACCCGTCGCAGTTACCAATGGCACCAAAGGCTCCTGTATTATTACCTGCTCCTACGAAGCGCGCGCGTACGGCATTCACACCGGCATGCGGCTCAAAGAGGCTTATCAGCGCTGCCCGGATCTTATCCGTTGCTCTTCACGACACAAGCGCTATACCGAGGTGTCCACGCGCATTATGCGTGCGTTATACAACATTACCCCTGACATCGAAATTTTCTCAGTGGATGAAGCGTTTCTTGATGTCACCCACTGCCAACTGCTGCACGGCCACCCCATTGATATCGGTTACATGACACAATGCCAAGTTTGGCAAGCCTCGCAACTGCCCTGCTCTATTGGCATTAGCGGCGACAAAACAACCGCCAAGTACGCTGCGAAATTACACAAGCCCAACGGTTTTAGCGTGATCCCACCGTGGCGCGCAAAAGAGATACTACACGACGTACCCGTCACTGAGCTATGCGGTATTGGGCCTGGCATCGGACGCTTTTTAGCGACCCACCAAGTCTATACCTGCGGAGACATGCAGAAACTGCCCATCAGTATTTTAAGTGGTCGCTTTGGTAATCTAGGGCGGCGCATTTGGTATATGTGCCAAGGTGCTGACCCTGATCCTGTTAAAACAAAACGTGGCGCTGCAAAAAGCATGGGGCACGGTAAAGTATTACCGCCGAATACAAGAGATAAGACCTGCGTATTAACCTTCTTTTTACACATGTCAGAAAAAGTAGCGGCGCGCCTACGACAGAACCAACTGTGTGCTCAGCATTTCTTTATTGGCTTTAAAACAGCCTATCACGGTTGGATTAGCGACAAGATACATTTCAAATCTCCGACCAACGATGGCTTAACTATTTACGCGGCCGCCAAGCTATTCACCCAACAACACTGGCAAACACCTATCATACAAGTGCAAATCACCGCACTCGACCCACATCCGGAGCATCAGCAAACGGACTTATTCGAAATGCCCGCACCTGAAGAAGCACAACTAAATCGCGTGTCTGATAAAATTAACCAACGTTTTGGAGATTATAAAATAATGCGTGCACGACTACTGCAGCGCTCTGATATGCCCGATGTTATTCCACCGACATGGCGCCCTGACAAGGCATAAGTTTTTTGGTGACACGCCCCGTTAACTGGCAAAATAATTCATAAGCAATCGTATCGGCTGATAGTGCAATACGCTCGATAGGCAAGTCACTACCCCACAATATGACGTGCTGCCCGATGTAAGGCTGTTTTACAGCAGACACATCCACGGCCAACATATCCATGGACACATGCCCGACAATAGGGCATTCAATGCCTGCTATTAGAACAGGCGTGCCGTTTTTAGCATGACGCGGATAACCATCACCATAACCGGCCGTCACGATTCCTAACACAAGGTCTTTATCCGCACACCAGTTACAACCGTAACCCACCTCAGCACCTTTCTTAATATGCTTGTAGGAGACTAAGCGTGATGACAAGGTCATTGCTTGCTTTAATCCAAGCTCCTTACCTGTTTTATCTGCAAAAGGCGACACACCATAAAGCATTAGGCCGGGACGCACCAGTTGATGATGTGATGCTTTGAAATTAATAATACCCGCTGAATTAGCAACACTTTTAGGGTTGTTCACGTGTCCTGTGTAGCGATCAAAGATCGCTAATTGCTGCTGTGTAAACGCAGTATCGGCATCGGCATTCGCCAAATGAGTCATTAAGCCAATCGGCTGACTCACTTTAGACGATGCATTTAAACACTGATAAGCTTGCTCAAACTGTTCAATACTAACACCCAAGCGATGCATTCCCGTATCCAATTTTAACCAAACGGCAATCGGATTTTCCAGAGGTGCTTGTAACAGCCAGTCAATTTGGTCCTTATGATGAATCACGGCCGTTAACTGCAGCTCTGAAAACAACTCAAGCTCTTGTGGCTCACGAAACCCACACATCACAAAAATAGCTTGCTTAATGCCCCCTTTACGCAAACAAATGGCCTCGGGTAAGGTCGCTACACCGAATGCATCGGCCTTTGTTAATTGCTGCGCCACGTCCGCTAGGCCATGACCATAAGCATTGGCTTTAACCATGGGCATAATCGCAACATCAGGGCCAACGAGATCGCGAATCACCGAAAAATTATATGATAATGCGTTGAGGTCTACTGACATTTCAACACGTGGTGTCAAACAAACTCCCCACTTGTGACGACACTCGGAATAAAGTTTTCAAAACGGGTAAATTGCCCCATAAACGTCAACCTAAAGTCCCCAATAGGTCCGTTACGTTGTTTACGAATAATAATTTCAGCAGTGCCTTTGTCCGGCGAATCGTCATTATAGACTTCATCACGATAAATAAAGGCAATCACATCAGCATCCTGCTCAATCGCACCTGATTCACGTAGATCCGACATTACTGGGCGCTTGTCTGTGCGCGACTCAAGACCACGATTCAACTGAGACAACGCCACCACGGGCACATCTAGCTCTTTCGCCAACGCTTTAAGCGAGCGTGAAATTTCGGAAATTTCATTGGTACGGTTTTCTTTGCTACTGGGTATTTGCATGAGCTGTAAATAATCGATGATGATCATGCCCAATCCGCCATTTGCGCGTGACACACGGCGCGCTCGTGCACGTATTTCCATTGGCGATAACGCAGGCGTATCATCGATATACATTTTTGCTTCGGACAGCATACTCACCGCCGATGAAATACGCGGCCAATCTTCATCCTTAAGATTACCCGTACGTAAATTATGTTGGTCGATGCGGCCCAGCGATGAAATCATACGCATCGTTAATTGTTCGGCCGGCATCTCAAGACTAAAAATAAGGACGGGTTTATCGCCTTTAATAGCTGCATATTCAGCAATGTTCATCGCAAAGGTTGTTTTACCCATCGATGGACGACCCGCAATCACAATCATATCGCCGCGCTGAAACCCAGACGTCATTTCGTCCAATTCCGAGAAACCGGTAGATATACCTGTAAAGGCATCTGTGGAATGGTAGATATCATCGATGCGCTGCGTGGCTGCCGCTAGCAAATCGCTGACTTTGACCGGACCTGTACCTCGACTACCCTGCTCAGCAATTTGAAACACAAGCTGCTCTGCGGCATCTAATAACTCTTTGGTTTCTTTGCCATCGGCATTAAAGGCGCTATCAGCAATGTCTGTGCCCGTTGAAATCAGTTGGCGTAACACGGAGCGCTCACGCACAATCGTTGCATACGCCGTCGCATTCGATGCACTGGGCGTATTCTGTGCCAGTTCAAATAAAAATGTTTCACCGCCAAGCTGATCTAAGGTATTTTGAGAACGTAAATGCTCTGTAATGGTGAGCACATCAAAGGGTTGTTGACGCTCAGCCAGTTGCGTAATGGCTGTAAAAATAAGGCGGTGTTCGTGGCGGTAAAAATCACTGACGTAGACTTTATCGGATACATTATCCCAGGAACGGTTATCAATCATTAAAGCGCCGAGCACTGCGCACTCGGCTTCTTCAGAGTAAGGTGGCACCTTGGGCGCTAATTGTGTATTCGCCATCATCCTTCCCTTGATATTACATTGACGCTACTACTATTGTGGTAACGTTTATTCTTCTGCTTTGATGACCACTTTAAGCTTACCAATGACATCACTATGCAAAACGACATCCACTTCAAACTCACCAATGGCGCGCAAAGGGCCTTCAGGAAGTTTGACTTCACTCTTTTGCAAATCGATACCTGCCTTGGTAGCTGCATCAGCGATATCACGTGCACCAACCGAGCCAAATAAGCGACCTTCCTCACTGGCTTGTGCTTCTACCGTTAGCGTTAACGCAGCGAGCTTTTCTAAACGCATTTGTGCTTGTTCCACATGACCTGCTGCACGCGCTTCAAGTTCAACACGACGTGTCTCAAACTCCGCAATATTTGCGTCATTAGCACGTAATGCCTTACCGTAAGGCAATAAAAAGTTGCGCGCAAAGCCGGGCTTCACACTAACGATTTCACCCACCGTGCCGAGGTTGGCAATTTTTTCTTGTAAAATAATACGCATACTTTTCTCCAAATTAAAACGCAAAGCGTTTACGAAAATTAAATAAACTGTCTATGTAACCAATCAGTGATAATACGATCACGATTGTCAAACCAAAGGACGACATCACCAAGCCAACATAAATAAGGCCTAACACCACCAACATCGGGCGGTAACGTTTAGCGGTATAATGCAAATAACTCAAACCACCCACCACGAACGGCAATAAAATGGCAAACAAACAATCACGCGCAAACGCCACATGAAACAGCATGCCAAACATCGCTAACGTCAAGATGCCCGCATTTAAATAGCCGACACGAATCTGTATAAAGGCATCGTATAGCTTGCCACGTTGCTCAGCGAGACGGTATTGCCATAACTGTGCCAATAGCAGTTGCACAAACATCATGCTCGCTGCTGAAAACATCAGCAACCCTGTTAAGTACGGTGCAATCGCACGTATATAGGTTGTCATTTGTGGCATATCAATCTTGCCGCCGACGCTTGCATTAAGCGCGGTGACAAAGTTCACCAGTAAATCCGTCCAATACTGCGCTGGATTTGCCATGATTAAATGCATCAGGCCCACACAAGCAATACTGCCGATGACCATCGTCTCAAAGACAATACGCCATGATTGGTATTTTCTGAGTAACCCCGCAAATAGCCACACAAACAAACACTGTAAAAAGCCTAAATCAAAAAGACTGGCTTCTCTATGCAGTAAAAATCCAACTGCCGGCAACGCCACAAAGGCAACCACCAGGGCGCCCGATTTCATGCCCTTTTGTAAGGTCACAAAACTAATAATGACCGCCGCCAGAATTTCGCCAGGAATTCCCACGAGCGACAACATGATACAGCCAAACGCAGCTAGCGCGGCATTCATGTCTTTCTTCAGCAGGAATTGCCCAACAGTCGACATCGTGGGTCCTATTCGTGGTTATCGCAATAAGGTAACAGCGATAAAAAGCGCGCTACTTTAATTGCATTTGATAACTGACGTTGGTATTTCGCACCGGTACCGGTAATACGGCTCGGCACAATACGCCCAGACTCCATGATGTAGTCTTTTAATGTGTGTGTATCTTTGTAATCGATCACTTTGCCACTATCGGTAAAGGCACACGCTTTTTTACGTCTAAAATATTTAGCCATGATTCATTCCTCTCTTAATTCTTTTTGCGATCACGATCGCGATCACGATCATCTTTCACCATTGCTGATGGCTCTGTGATTGCTTTCTTGCGTTTGATGACTAAGTTACGTAGTACCGCATCGTTGAAACGGAACGCATTTTCGAGACCATCCAGTGCTTTGATATCACACTCTATGTTCATCAGTACGTAATGGGCTTTGTGTACTTTGTTGATGGAATAAGCAAGCTGACGACGACCCCAGTCTTCTAAACGATGAACTAAGCCACCATCTTGCTTAATAATGGATTGATAACGATCAATCATAGCTGGAACCTGACCGCTTTGATCAGGATGAACGAGAAATACGACCTCATAATGGCGCATATTAGCTCCCCTTTCGGTTATTCGCCCCCTGGAATCAATAAGTTAGCCAGTAGAGCAAGAGGTTAAACAAAATTTAAGTGTGGGATTTTAAAGCAATGACAGGGGCTTTGCAATAGGCAAGCCCCCGCATATTAATAATTTATGAATTCCCGGGCCCAGGACACGTCCAAGGCTCAGGCATGCGCATATCACCACCATGATTTGGTTTTCCAGCAAACCCGGCTATTAGCTTAAATAGTGAACTGATGCCCTCACGCATAGCACCATCGCGCGCCATACTTTGAATTGCACACTGTTTTCCAGCAGCAAACATCTCAGGATTAGCTTGCGCCGCTTCGTAATACTCACCCACCCCACCAGGCATCGCACCCAGTGATTGGCCTGAATAACATTCATAGACCTGCTTTGCACATGCCATCATCACAACGGGTGTGGATTCCAACGTTGCCTCTAAACTTGCCAGCGTTGCCTCTGGGTCGAGCGAACCAGCCCCCTTCAATGCAGCCATTAATAACACGAACAGTTGCATTCGTGGATTCATCGCTAGATCAGCCATTCTACTTAACACTCTTCTCATAATCTAAATACCTTTTAATAATTAACAACGTTGATATTAGGTATCATTTTTATAAGGCATACAATCGTTCATATGTAACAACATTGACATTAATCCTGTCTTAAGATTCACGGCTCCCCCAAATAATGCTGTCAAACAGTCAATAACTTGCTAAAATGCACGCATGTATATTAATGAAGACAGCAGCGCTGGCCGTTACCAGATCCGCGCCTACGATGAAAACTCAATCACTGTAGGTGAGCAGGTATTGCACGACAGCTTTATCCTTACTCCGGAATGTTTAATTACGCCGTGGGCACCCACCTGTGTTGCTGACCTCAATGAACAGCATTTAAATGAGCTCATCCAACTCGCCCCTGAAATCTTACTGATTGGCACGGGTGCTACCACACAACTGCTGCCTGCAACGCTACGACTCTTTCTCGAGCGTCATGACATTGGCGTTGAGTGCATGAGCACTAAAGCAGCGTGTCGCAGTTATATGGCCTTGCTCTCAGAAGATCGCAAGATTGCGGCGATCCTTTTTATAACTTAAGGCACTAGCATGAACACATTAACCATCACAGCCGCACAAATAAATCTCAGCGTAGGCGATATCGAAGGCAACACACAAAAAATAATTGATAAGCTCAACACGCTCACCTCAACAAACCTCATTCTCTTTCCTGAATTAAGTATCACCGGCTATCCGCCCGAAGATTTATTATTACGCCCGCATCTTTATGTGCGTGTTACCCTAGCGCTGGAAACACTCAAAAAAGCAACGGAACACAGTGACACCGCCATCATCGTCGGCTACCCCCAACAAATTGACGACAAAAAATTTAATATGGCATGCTGCATTCATAAAGGAAGCATCATCGCAACCTACCAAAAACAAAAGCTGCCTAACTACACAGTATTTGATGAAAAGCGTTACTTTACGCCCGGTGATGAACCGTGTGTGTTTGAATTACACGGCATTAAGATCGGTTTATTAATTTGTGAAGATATTTGGTTTGAAAGCCCCGCTAGCTTAGCCAAACAACACGGCGCACAACTGCTTACCGTCATTAACGCCTCACCTTACGATCGCTTAAAATCACAAGCACGCGAACTCACCTTAATCGAACGCACACGCGATGTGCACTTACCTATTATTTATGTCAATAATGTCGGTGGCCAAGATGAATTGGTGTTTGATGGTGGCTCATTGGCAGTGAATGCAGATGGCTCAGTGGCCGCACAAGCACCGCATTGCGAAGAATGCGATTTATCAATCGATTTTGTTAATGATGCCCTAACACCACAAACACTGCCCGACAAACTGAGCAGTGACGCATCCATCTACCAAGCGCTGGTGCTTGGCGTACGTGATTACATCCTAAAAAATCATTTCCCTGGCGCCCTCATTGGTTTATCCGGCGGTATTGACTCCGCGCTTACCTTAGCCATTGCAGCTGATGCCATTGGTGCAGACAATGTACTCGGCGTATTAATGCCCTCGCGTTACACTGCTGATATGAGTAATGAAGATGCGATTGCTGAAGCCGAGGCGCTCGGCGCGCACTATGACAGCATCACCATCGAACCTATGTTTAATAGCTTTCTCGACAACTTAAAGCCTATGTTTAAAGACCAACCCGTGGACACCACCGAACAAAACATTCAAGCACGTATTCGTGGCGTATTGCTGATGGCTATTTCTAATAAATTTGGTTCTATTGTCTTAACCACTGGAAATAAAAGTGAGATGTCGGTGGGTTATGCCACCTTGTACGGTGATATGGCCGGTGGTTTTGCGGTACTTAAAGATGTTCCCAAAACATTGGTGTATCAACTGGCACGCTACCGTAATAGCATCAGCCCCGTCATCCCTGAGCGTGTCATCACTCGCGCCCCCTCCGCTGAATTATCTGAAGATCAGCTGGACCAAGACTCACTGCCAGACTATGACACCTTAGATGCCATCATCGATTTATACGTTGATAAAGACCAAGATCCACCGGCTATTATTGCGCGTGGCTTTGACGAAGCAATCGTACTAAAAGTGGTGAAGATGATTAACCGCAACGAATACAAGCGTCGCCAAGCACCGCCTGGGATTCGCATTAGTGATCGTGCGTTTGGTAAAGATCGGCGTTATCCTATTACATCTGGTTATTTTAAATAAAGGCCTATTGAAGCAGGGACAAACACATAACAGAGTGACCACTATAACGGTGAAGACGTTTGGCCCAATGTATGCGGACTCACTCCAAACTTAACATAAATGAGGCGTTACGAAATGGCGCATGAACAACAATAAGCTATGTTGTCATTTGCATCATAAGAGCCGTAAATCTCGAACGTGCTCAGACATTCGAGCTGCCGCGTGCTATGTAGCTGCTTTAGACGATCATACCAGTCAAATTTAATCAAATGGAGTCTAATATTGCTCGGTATACAGAGTGTTCCATGATTTATGGCATTCTCTATTTCATCAAATAAACTGATTTTATTCCCACGTATGTTTATTGCTTTTGGATCATCATCAAAAAAATATACATCAAATAACCCCTCTTCTCGCTTGTATTGATCTGAAAAATTCTTGAGCTTTTGATCAACCAATACAATTTTAGAGTGCTTCACTTCCCTAAGCGCCTCTGCGCTTAAAACACATTGTTTCTCAAAGATCCAGCCGTTATCGCTGCAATAGCGCTCAAAATCATTAAAACACGAACCATTTTTATTCTGATCCCTAGTTTTGTCATCGTGACTTTTAGTTTGCCTCTGTGACCCATTATAAAAGTGTACTTTTAGACCATCAGTGATGGACGTTAATTCTACCTCAAAGGCATTCTTAACCAACCCATAAATCCTAGATAAATTACTACACTCTTCAGATGTCAGTGCACCTTGAGTATTTTTATTTATACTTATTCGTTCTTGATGGTTCCAATCTTGGTGGAAAAGAATATCGCCACATCTATCATAGTCACAAATGATGCCCACCGGCTTTTGAGACTGAGGCATAGGCCCAAACACACCAACCGCACCCAACAATGGCGCCTTTTCATTATTTTGCATACTGCCCCCAAACTTTAAATTGGAAGAATTTGAACAGAAATGTCAGGAAAATGCAACCCAAAAAAGCTTAAAGATATATTAAGCTCATGAGCAACATTAGAGGAATCAGCTGCATCAATGCATTGTCATCGATCCAGCGCAGATTTGGTTTTTCAGCAAGCACAGTGATAGGGGCAATCAGTAATGGCAACCACATCGGCAATTGCGGCATCCAACGCAGACACAGCCACCATAAGAGCCCAATCACGATCATCGCAACCAATGCTGCGGCCCACCAGCCAATGAATCTTTTAAGCTCGCCAATAATGGGGTCGCCTAGCGCACAGCCGCCTACCAATGGAATGGCGTAGATATCTTGAGGCACTAGCAATAACACCAAACACATTGAAATCGCACCCCATGCAAACGAACAAATATGATCCGCTTCATGTTGGCGCTGACCAAAGATCACGTAGCCTTTTTTAAGACGCCACATCTCGCCAATGATAATCAAGCCTAATAGAACCGTTATAAATTGCTGCGGCAATAAACCAAACCAACTCGCAATGATGTCGCCCCAGTAATAATACCCTACCGGGATAAAGATCATTGCAATGTGAATACCGCGACGCAGCCAGTGGCCTAAAGCGCCACCGACTGTTTGTGAGGATAAGGGTGTATTGCCTGACATTAACTCAACGATTTTAATTCAGGCGCATTGGGGAAGCTCGCACGCAAAATACGTAATGAGTTGTTCGCCATCTGCATCTCGTTCAGCTTGCGATAGGATTTCACCATCATGACTAATGCCGGTTTCACCATCGATGTGCCTTGGTAATGCTGTACGATCGCGCTAGCACGATTAGCTGATGCAACATACGCACCACGGTCCCAGTAATAATCCGAAATCAGCAACTCTTTACGTGCAATCTCGTTACGGATGTAATGCATACGCACAATTGCATCTTGCGCATAAGGGCTTGTTGGGTAAAAACGAGCAAGTTGGCTAAAGGCTAAAAATGCCTGCTTCTTGTTGATCAGTGAACGTGGCGCAGGATCCGTACCCCATAAACGCTGTAACCAGGTCAATCCCATATTGAATTGAACGCGACCACGCATGTAATACGCGTACGCAATGTTTTTATTTTGTGGGTACAAGCGAATATAGCGATCTGCTGCGGCTACAGCGGCAGGCTTTTGGCTGTCTTTATAGTAAGCGTAAATAAGATCTAACTGCGCTGGCTCCGCATCAGGGCCAAAGGGGTACAAACCATTTAAGGCCTCAAATTCTTTAGCCGCTTCACCGTAATGCTCTTTGACCAGATCGTTAATACCTATCCGATACAGTTGGTGCGAACTGTACTTTCGGTAGCTCTTATAGGGATCAACGTTGGTTTTTGAACAACCTGCGATAAATATACACAGTGCGGAAAGTAATATGAGACGTAACTTCATGATAAACAAGCATCCTTTAAAAAAATGATGGTGTATTATAGGTGTATTGTCTGCAAAAAGAAATACTCTACCACCTTTAAACTAATTGATTAAATATTGATCCGTGCTAGTATGGCAACCAAATTCAAAATGGGCGGGGAAGATATAAAATGACGATTCAAAATAGTATGCTACCGCAAGCTAGGGCTGAGTAACATGCGCTCACCACTCCAAGATCCAGTCAAGCAACGCCCCATCGAACAACTCAAAGACGTCATCGACACGTTTGTCACACAAGGGCATCCCTCAGATGCTGGCGTTGAGGCCTGTAGCCTGCTGAGTCGGAGCATCGATCCACATTCAAGCGTACCGTTAGATTATGACAAGTTTGATAAAGCGCTATCGAGTGGCACATTTTTCTTTAGGGGTAGATTACGCAAAAAACTAGCACCCCACTTGGTGTCTCGATCTGCCTATCAGATTGAAGAAAAAGTGTTTTCTGAACCAGATAAATTGGTAAGCTGTAACAGTTCTGCAACGATTGCAATTCTTCCTATTTCGATAGAAACATTTCACGATAATGCATTTAGTAAGTGCCCGGATCTGGCTCACATCATCTGTACATTAGCACAGTGGGAACAATTACCTTACTCTTTAAAAATACGAATACAAGGTGTCACAATAATAAATGGCCCGAGCAGAATCCCCAGTGATTGCTTTAATCGATGTCGCTCACTTGTCTATATTGGTATACCCGATACAGTTGATACGATTTATAGTTACGCATTTTCAGATTGTGTAAGCCTGCGTGATCCTATGCTCCCGGATACTATTACAGACATAAATGAGTATGCATTTAAAAATTGTGGATTGTCAGCGTTTACTTTTCCACCCGCTGTGCGATTCATTGACACTGGCCTTTTTAAGGGTTGCTCAAATCTTACTAAAATTGAGCTCCCTACGCTAGCCACGTATATCAATAATCACGCATTTACAGGCACGGCTATTTCCAGCCTCTTTATTCCGCGCACTGTTACCCAATTTGGGTACCATGTATTTAGCGGCTGCACCCGCCTTGCTGTCATTCGCACAGAAGATTTTAGCCCCCTATTTACCAAAATAATAAATCGCTCGGTTAACATTCTCAAACAGACCATTATCGTCGATAATGACTACAACCCAAGGTATGCACCTAATGCGCGTGACTGGAGAAAACCAGATGGATTTGATGCACTTCCCGCTATGCACAAAGCACTGAACATTATTCCATGGTTAAGTTGTCATACGAACGTACTAAATAAATACGTCGCATCAGTCGTACCAAAAGCTGCTACGGTATCAGATTGTATTGGTGGTCGTCCCTCATTTTGGAGCAGCCTTTCAGCTGTAGATCGACAAAGAGTAAAGGTGCTTATGCTACTATCTGTTCGCTATTCAAAGGAATCTCAGCATTTTCTCCCAGCTGAATTATGGATTGCGATTGCAACGATGGTACTGAAGCACGATCTTCCTGCTATAGACGTCAGGATCAACCGTAATCCTGAAAATCACTGCGTGTCCGTTTCTATATCACAATTTAACACGATATATAGGTTGTTTCGCGATAACCAGGACCAGGGCGAATCAACAGCATCTCATAATCCTGATGAGCCGAAGGCACTGCGTCAATCATCATGACACGCTTAGCCTGCGCTTTTTAGTTGATTATTTATTGGCCCATGCTATCATGGCGGCCTATTATTTAAGTGGGGGAGATATGAAATGATGACAGCAAATAGTACGCTACCGCAAGCTGGCGCTATATAACATGGGCTCACTGATCCAAGATCAACTCAGTCAGCTCCCCATTGAAGTGCTCAAAGACGTCATTGATACGTATGTTACTGAAAAGCAGCCGTCAGATGCTGACATTGAAGCGTGTGAAGCGCTGAGAAAGAGTATAGACCCGCATTCGAGCGTACCCTTAGATTATGACAAATTTGAGAAGCTGCTATCGAGTGGCACATTTTTCTTTGGTGGCAGGTTACGCAAAAAACTAGCACCCCACTTGATTTCTCGATCTGCTTACAAGACCACACAAAGAGCTCTTTCTGCACAAACAACCTTAGTACGCTGTAAAAGCTCTGCAACGATTGCAATTCTCCCTGATACCATAAGTTCTATTGCCAAAAATGCTTTTTCTGATTGTCCGAATCTGGCTCATATAATCTGTACAGAAACTCAATGGATGTTCTTACCACCTTCTTTGAAACACCGCATACAAGGCGTCACGATCATTGGTGACGACATGAAGATCATCCCAGACGCTTTCTTTTCCAGAAACCAATCGCTCGTCTATATCGGCATACCCGATACAGTTACAACGATTGGCGAGTATGCATTTGCAGGCTGCATAAATCTGTGCTATCCCATGCTCCCCAATACTATTACAGAAATACATCAATACGCATTTTTTCACTGTGCCTTTTCAGAGTTTGTTTTTCCACCTGCTGTGACAATCATTACTGCAGGTGTTTTGAAAAACTGCGGCAATCTTACTAACATTGAGCTCCCTCCGTTAGCCACTACAATACATTATCAAAGCTTGGTGGGCACTGCTATTTCCAATCTCTTTATTCCGCGTACTCTTATCCACTTTGGGCGCGGTGTGTTTAGCTACCCAAACCAATGCATTACTATTATTCGTTGTGAAACCCCCGCCCCTCTATTGCACGCAATAGCGAATCACCGCGTGACACTTACATTTTCCCCCTGCGCCATGGTTGTTGATAATGACTACAATCCAGTGTATATACGAAAACCATGTGATTGGATAAAACCAGATGGGTTTGAGAAGCTTCCAAGCTATCGCAAAGCGTTGAGCTATATTCCATTCCTTACCCATGATACCTGGTTACGAAACCAACTCGTAGCATCTGTCGCACCAAAAGGCGTTACGGTTTTAGATTGTGTTGATGGCCTCTCAACCTTTTTGAGCAATCTGTCACCCACTGATCGACAAACGGTAAACGTGCTTATGCTATGCGCGTATCGTCTCAAGGATCGTGACAATGCGCTTCCATCTGAATTATGGATTGTGATTGCAACGATAGCACTGAACGACTACTTTCCGGTTGTTAAATCAGTCATCGAACGTGATACCGAAAATAAATTCCTGTCATTTTCTGTATCACCTATTTATACGATCTATAATTTATTTCGCGATGGGCCGGATGAGCCAACAGCACCACATGACCCCGATGAGTCAAAGGCACCACGCCAGTCAGCATGATAGCCTTGATTTACGCCCTCCAGTTGACTATATATTGATCTATGCTATCATGGCGACGTATTATTTAAGTGGGGGAGATATAAAATGATGACAGCAAACCGTACGCTACAGCAAGCTGGCGCCGTGTAACATGCGCCCACAACTCAACGATCAATTCGAACAGCTCCCCATCGAAGTGCTCAGAGACGTCATAGATACGTATGTAACTGAAAAGCAGCCGTCAGATGCTGACATTGAGGCGTGTGAAGCGCTGAGAAAGAGTATAGACCCGCATTCGAGCGTACCCTTAGATTATGACAAGTTTGAGAAGCTACTATCGAGTGGCACACCTTTATTTAGTGGCAGATTACGCAAAAAACTAGCCCCCCACTTGATTTCTCGATCTGCTTACAAAACCACAAAGTCATTTCCTGACGGACATAACATGATAGGTTGCAACAGTTCTGCAACGATTGCAATTGTTCCTGATACGATAAGATCATTTGCCCCAAATGCCTTTACTGATTGTCCGAAACTGGCTCATATAATCTGTACAGAAACCCAATGGGGCCTCATAATATATTATTTGCAAAGACGCATACAGGGCGTCACAATCATTGGCGACCACAAATACTACCTCTCTAGCTCTTCCTTTTCCGGATACCGATCGCTCGTCTATATTGGTATACCCGATACAGTTACAACGATTGGCAGCAGTGCATTTCGCGGCTGCATAAACCTGCGTTATCCTATGCTCCCCAATACTATTACAACAATAGATGACTATGCATTTGCCGACTGCACCTTTTCAGAGTTTGTTTTTCCGCCTGCTGTGAAAATCATTGAAGAAGAAGTTTTGCATAACTGCTTTAATCTTACTAAAATTGAGCTCCCTGCGCAGACCACCTCGATCGGCGATTACGCATTTAGCGGCACTGCTATTTCTAATCTCTTTATTCCACGTACTGTTATCGGCGCTTGGCGCCATGCGTTTAGCAACTGCCCCAGCCTTGCTATCATTCGTGCTGAAGACTTTGAATCCCTATTCATCACCATAACGAATCACGCGGTTATAATTCCCAGACATCATTTATCAAAGCATTTAAAAAGATTGATAAGGATCATAATGGATCATTATCACTAGAAGAGTTTCTTGAAGGTTGAAAAGAAGTATACCCTGAAATCACAGACTATGAAATAGAAGAATTATTTGAACAAGCAGATACAGA
>NVSS01000039.1 GCA_002732805.1 Coxiella sp. (in: g-proteobacteria) | reverse complement strand
CCCCGTCCCCAATACTTAAATACAGTCAATATCCTATGTGCTTAAGTTAAAGATAGTCTTTAGATCAAGATGCTGCTCACAACAGTCCGCGAGTTGATCGAGGGCGTGTGCTTCGATGTGTTCGATATCCGGTGCGTCTTGAGTCTCATGTCCTGCCCATTGTAATAGCGCATTGCAGGCCTGTGGGTGATCGAATAAACCGTGTAGATAAGTCCCAAGCACGTGATTATCGTCACTGGTAATAACGACGTTGCTACCTAGGCCAGAATGCCCCGCATGAATTTCATAACCCGTAATAGGTGTAATAGGTTGTTGCGGTAATTGAAACGAGGTACTGACCTGGCGTAATTTTTTTTGCGCCTGTAAAGTTGTTTCGATATCGAGTAGATTAAATCCAGGCGATGAACCTGCGGAAGCTTCAATGCCTAAAGGATCATGAATAGCTTGTCCGAGCATTTGCAAGCCACCACAAATGCCGATTACTTTGCCGCCATAGCGTAGGTGCTTTCGAATAGCCTGTTCCCAGCCCGTATCACGTAACCACGCTAAATCATCGCGGGTGTTTTTAGTGCCGGGGATAATGATTAAATCCGCTGCTGGAATAGGGTCATGCGGTTTAATGAATTGAAGATTAATGCTTTCATGTAATCGCAACGGATCAAAATCGGTATGGTTGCTAATGCGTGGTAGCATGGGAACGATAACGTTAAAAAGCGTTTTGTTGGTGCTGACAGCTTGCTGTGTCACAATCGCATCTTCAGCGCTAAGATAGAGTTCTTTTATAAAGGGTAATACGCCAATTACTGGTTTCTTGGTGCGTTCTTCAAGCCAGGTTAAACCCGAATCCAGTAAACGTTTTTCGCCACGAAAGCGATTAATGACAAAGCCTTTGATGCGGCGCTGTTCCGACTCGGATAGCAGTGCTAATGTGCCCACGCATTGTGCAAACACACCGCCGCGTTCGATGTCGGCGATTAACAGCACTGGGCAATCGACTGCTTCGGCAAAGCCCATGTTGGCGATATCATTTTCGCGCAGATTAATTTCAGCGGGTGAGCCAGCGCCTTCCACAATAATATAATCATACTGTTGTTGCAGGCGTTGATAGGATTCCAGGACAGCAGGAAAGACACGTTCTTTGTAGGAGGTAAACTCAATGGCCTGCATGTTAAATGCGGCACGACCTTGGACGATGACTTGAGCATCGCAATCGCTGTTGGGTTTGATCAATACCGGGTTCATGTCGGTGTGCGCTGCAATGCCACACGCCTTGGCTTGTAAGGCTTGGGCGCGACCAATCTCGCCGCCATCCGCGGTTACGGCGCTGTTTAGCGCCATATTTTGCGGTTTAAAGGGCGCAACGGAATAGCCTTGGCGCTTTAGAATACGGCACAAGGCCGCTACCAGGGTGCTTTTCCCCGCATCTGATGACGTACCTTGAATCATGAGTGTCTTTGCCAGCATAGTACGTACTCTAATCATTATTTCCCTAAATATCGAGAGCTAATCGCTGTAACGCTTTGATAAGTAGATTGATTGCTGTACAATTGTAGGTATGTTACGTTTGAGGAGCCACGATGTCATCCCAATACCCCGCAGAACCAACCGATATATTTGATGTATTTGATAATGCCATGCGTAGTAGCTTTAAAGTGCTTAAGGCAAGCATTGCGCTTATCATCCTGATCACGCTGGCGCAAGGTGTTATTGTTTACCTGGGCTCCATCTCACATTCATTCACACTAAATACGATCTTCGAGGTGATTGGCGGTATTATATTCTTATTTTTTGGCTGTGCTATGCTGTATCAAGCGAACACAGTGTTACAAGATAAGCCAATTTCCTATCAAACGGCTATACAGGCGATGCTGCCACGTATCTTTAAATTCTACATTACTTTAGTTGTCTCGCTTTTTATTGTTTTTGCTTATTATGTGTTAGCCGCTTATTTGATGCATTTATGGGGTGGTACACCATCAGCGCATTCATCACATACAACACGCTCTTTAATATTCGCATTGGTAGGGCTCGTGCCGATTATCGTTTGTATTGGCTTTTATATATTTACGTTTCCATTGATTATTCTTGACGATTTACCTCCCCTAAAAGCCTTTGCACAAAGTTATCGCTTAGTGCGTGCGCGATGGCTGCATTCCTTTACGGTCTATGTGGCGATTGGTATTGTGTTGTTGCTGGTGCTGCCGGGTACCAGGCATGCGATGTTCTTTCGGCGTCATCATGTATTACTGTTATTTGATTTTGTTGTCTTTTGTATCCTGTTGCCGTTTTTGGTTAATTATGTACTGTTCATGTTAAATGACATGAAGGTACGGTGGCAGCTAGACCAAGAGTGAATCAAGAATAATGGGGTAAATTACCCTATAGTAGTACTAATAAAAAGCTTAAATACACCTTAAAGTACTTATTTGATCAGAATAAAGCTACCGCATCCCAGTGGAGCTTTGCTATAATCGGTGAGTTAGCAACCTATTGATGCCCATATTTTGACCAAATCAAGCGCTTCGATACCCGACTTATATTTACGAGGAAACTATGGTAACTAGACATAAGATTGGTGTATTCCACCTAACGATGATTGGCTTAACCGGCACGATTGGGTCCGGGTGGTTATTTGCCAGTATGTACGCTGCTAAGGACGCCGGTACCGGTTCGTTTGTGGCGTGGGCGATCGGTGCACTATTGATGCTTGTATTTTGTATGTGTTTAAGTGAATTAACCAGTCTCTACCCAAAACGCGGTATGTTGGCCTCGGTGTGTTCATTCAGTCACAACAAAGACTTCTCGTTTATTATTGGGTTGGCGAATTGGTTTGGTACGGTCTGCGTCATCCCATCGGAAGCATTGGCAACAACACGTTACTTAAACTGGCCACACTGGACGGTGGTGCCGTTGATTTTAGCCTATGCGGTATTAAATAGCTGGGGCGCAAAAATATTTAGTATGTTTAATTCACCATTAACGGTGTTTAAATTTATTGTGCCGTTGATTACGATTGTTGTATTGTTAACGCACGGTGTCAACACAAGCAACTTTCATGTTCAGGATCTAACAAACTACAACAACATCATGAAAGCGGTCATTGGTGGTGGTATTATCTATGCCTTCAATGGTATTCAGATGATTGTGAACTATGCAGGCGAAGCAAAAAATCCAGCACGTGATATTCCGATTGCGTTGTTTACGGCGCTAGGGATTGGTCTTGCGCTTTATATTGCACTGCAAGCGGCGTTTTTAGGCGCAGCTAACTTACACATCAATTACCAATCGCCGTTTGTAGAGCTCGCGGTGTCGTTAAACTTAGGTTGGTTGGTCATGTTACTGAAGGCGGACGCGGCTATTTCACCCAGTGGCACGGGTTTTATGTACATGGGTACCAGTTCGCGGATGTTGAAGGCTATGAGCCGTGAGGGGCAGTTGCCAAAAGGGTTTAATGTACTGAGTCCTAAATACCAGGTTAGTCATCGTGCATTAGTTGCGAATACAGTTCTTGCGTTGATTCTCTTTGCTGTTTTCAAAACGTGGCAGAGCCTGGTTATTGTCGTATCGACGTTCCACATTATTAGTTATTTAGCCGGACCGTTAGCGGTTGGCAAGTTACGCCTGACACATCCTAAAGTGGAGCGCGTATTTAAAGTGCCGTTATACTGGATTGTTTGCCCCGTACTGTTTGTCGTGCTAAGTGTTCTCTTTGTGAAAGCGGGTTTTAGGAATGACTTATATGTCTCTGCTATTTGTTGTGGCTTTTTAGCACTGTATTTAGTGCTGAATTATAGAGAGCTTGAGTTAGTGAAAGCGCTCAGCCGCGCTGCCTTTATTCCGATTTGGATGATCGTATTAACCGTGTTATCCCAATTTGGCGCACACCTAGGTGAGGTCGCTGTGGTGGGGCTGTTTTTATATTATGTTGGGGTGGGGCGTTAGGAATAAATAGGCTTACTTAGATATTGCGGCTAACGCCGTCACCGCTCGTGCCACGCGTTGCTCATACCTCAAACGCAAAGCCGCAAAGGTGCAAAGCCGCAAAGGTTATTTTTTAATTTGAATTGTAAGGCGTGTTATTACTAATTTATTTTAGATATAAATTAACAGCAAATTATTATTAAACGCTAAATCCATAAATACCTTTGCGTCTTTGCACCTTCGCGGCTTTGCGTTTGAGGTATGAGCAAGGCATGGTACTCACCGTGACGGCGTTAGCCGCAGTGCCAAACCGATCAAACGGGAATCTTAACCAGCTTAGGTGACAGCAACGACAAAATCACGGCCAAGGCAAGTGCGGCTAAACCGAACTCACAAAAGCGGTAACCATAAAGGCCATTGGTGTTAAGCGGGTTAGTGGTTTGGCCCGTGTACACTGTAATTTTCGTTAGATAGAACGATAGCGAACTACCCACACCGTTTGATAGAAGCCACAAGCCCATGGCAGTCCCTTCATTTTTGGGTGCGGTGAGTTGTCCGACCATGGATAAGCCGATCGGTGAAATAAATAATTCGGCAGCGCCGAGTAGCAGGTAACAGCCGATTACCCATTCTATGCTGATCAGGCCTTGGGTATCTGCAAAGTAGGTACTGGCCGATAGCACGAGGAAGGCGAGGCCAACAAGTCCAATGCCAATGGCAAATTTGTAGGGTAACGTAGGACTGCGTCGGTGTTTATCCAGTCTCAGCCACATGACGCTAAATAGCGTCCCGAGGATGACAATCGACAGTGGGTTCACCATGCTGAAAAAATCAGAGGCGGGCACAGAAAATGAGGCGAGATCTCGGTGGACGTTACGCTGTACAAATATTTTTAAGACGGACGGCTCGAGCGCATAGAGTGTCCAAAAGAAGATGCCAAAAGCAGACACAATAAAAAAAATAACTAATTTTTTACGTTGTTCAGGAGGTGCCTTTAGCCACATGCTTGTTAGAAAACCAAGGCCGATGACGACCATGACAAGAATCACATCATGTCTATATTGTGGGTGATCAAACAAGGCGACTTCCAGCGGGAGGAGTAGCAAAAGGGCTGTGATACCGATGACACGCTTAGGCATGGTATAGGTTGTTTGGCATTGTTGGTTGATAGGGATGTAGTGTCGAATGTTCATGAGCAAGACGAATAACGATACCATAAATAATATAGCGCTAATTAAAAAGGTACTTTGATAGCCCCAGATGCGGATGGCCGTACTCGAGGCCATTAGCGCTGCTAATGCACCACAATTCATGCACGTGTAGGCAATGGTAAATGCACCGGTGCGTATTTTGGGTAGGTTATTGAGGAGCCGGCCAAGTAGCACATAAAGTGAAGCAACGGCGATTGAATTGCCGACACAGAAAAAGGCCAATCCAATATAGAAGTGGGTAAGTGTTTGGAAGCAGAGGATATAAAGGCCGGTGACAGCGAGTAGTAGACAGGTAATGGTTGTAAAGAGGTATCCGAGGAGTTGGCCAGCAATATAGCCGCCTATCACGGGGGCCGCAAAGATTGAGATAATAAAGGCGCCGTAGATGGCGTAGGCAGTTTTTTCAGGGAGATCAAAGACTTCAATGCAATATACGCTTAATAACCCCTGAATAAGGGCAAAGCCAGCCATTGTCATGGTGAGTATGCAAAGGAGCGAAAAAAAGCCCCTAGGAAACTTACTTCTGTTAAGAAAAGTCGTCATAGGGGCTAGAATAACACATTACACTAGGTCAGTAGAACCTGTAGTTGCGTCAACAACAGCTTGTAATGAATCAAGATCAGCAAGTGGAATTACAGCAGCAAGTGCTTTTCCGCGGCGAGTTAAAACAACGCGTTCGTTGCCGTAAGCTGCCTTATTGATGAGATCAGAGAAGTTTTCACGTGCTTCCACGGTAGTCATTTTTAACATTAGGTATCCCCTAAAATATACATTTAAACATTAAGTTACAGTATGTCCCTAAGGATATATAATGAATATCCGGCGTATCTTCCAGTCGCAACAAAATGTACAGGGTTTGCCTTCAATATGCAAGCAAAATATTAAGTATTTTCCTTAAGATTATCTTATAACCTACTGTTTTTATGATAAAAGGCCAGGAGATGGCTAGCACATTCGATTTTGAGAAACGCTCTAGTTGATTGCCTTAAGCAGCTGCCAGCAGAGGTATTCTGTTGCGTAATGCAGGCTGCGATTGCCGCGATTAGGGATTTTTAGTTGCGAAGAACGTGCGGGTTGACTGGGACGTAGCAAGACAATATTAATGACAAAAAGATTGCAGGGTTGTTTTTCCCAGTAGCGTTTTAGCCCATCAATAATAAACGTCATCTGCGTATTATGCATGGGGTGATCGGGAAACGTTATTTTTTTGTAGGAGTCGGGTGTCAATAGCTGGCTCGCCAAATAACCTTTAGTGGCATTATCAATGATGGTAATGGGTTTATTGAGCGTCAGTATCTGATCATAAAATAATTCTTTCGCTGTTTTACGATTTTCGCTAATAATTTGTGGCGAAATTTTTTGTAAAAAGCGGGTACGTACGGTTTCAAATTGTGCTTTGTTAGTGCTGAATAGTTTTATCTCGATGTAAGGCATTGCTGCGCGGTAGCCGACTTGTACATCGGTGTCGACGACTAATTTATCAAGCTGTTCGGCGATATGGCCTTCGCTAAAGCCTAGTGTCAGCCAGTTTACTTTGTAGAGTTTTTCTAGAAAGTGTAATTTTATCAGGCGCGGAACAACCTGTTGCTCGAGCAGCGGTTTACATTCCTTGGGAGGTCCAGGCAGCATAAAAATTGGTTTGTCATGATGCATGTAACAACAGCTGTTCGCGGTGCCGAGTGTGTTCTCGAAAATTTCGCTGCCTTCTGGAAATTCGCATTGTTGACGATTCGATTCGGGGATGTCCAGACCGTAACTTTTCAGGCGTTGTTCTATTTGCTTCCAGCTCTCGTCATCAAAGACCAGCTTTTTGTCGAGTACGTTAGCCAGTGCAAAGCGCGTCCGGTCGTCGCTGGTGGGGCCAAGGCCGCCAATTGTAATGAGGCCATCATGATGAGCCAGGAGGTAGCGCATGGCATTTTCAAGGTCCTCTTGATGGTCGCAGACACTAAGTTGCATCCCAGGTTGGATATTGTGATCAAAGAGGGCTTGTGCGATGAACTGGCCGTTCGTATTCAGGATGTCGCCATTTGTGATTTCGTCACCCGTGGCAAGAATAGCGATTTTACGTAATTTTGGCATGGAATCATGGTAGCACGTTAGGCTGCTTTAGCATATAATGCCGTTTTTGACGTGAATTTATAAAGGAAAGACCATGACGTTTGTCGTAACGGAAGTCTGCATAAAATGCAAATTTATGGATTGTGTCGAGGTGTGTCCGGTGGACTGCTTTCATGAAGGCCCCAATTTTTTAGTGATTGATCCTGATGAATGTATCGACTGTAATATCTGTGTGCCTGAGTGCCCCATCGATGCGATCTATGCCGAGGATGATTTGCCTGAGGACCAGCAAAAATTCTTAGAGATGAATGCGGACCTCTCAAAAACATGGCCGATTATCACGACAATGAAAACACCCCCAGAAGATGCCGATGACTGGCGTGATGTCCCCGGTAAACTGAAATACCTAGAAAAAAAATGGGAGTCCTAAATGGTAGCACCAACTGATATTAAAACGTGGATCGAGGCTGGCTTAGCCAATAGCCATGTGACCGCGGACGGCGATGGCCGACATTTTGAAGCCGTGATTGTCTGTCCAGAATTTGAAGGAAAGAATGAGCTTCAGCGTCATCGTATGGTGTTTGCTGTGCTTGGTGACAAAATGGTGGAAACGATTCACGCATTATCTATAAAGACCCTAACCCCTGATGAGGAATAATTTTATGTCTATTCACGAACAAATTGATGAGCTTGTAAAAAATAATGATGTTGTCTTATTTATGAAAGGAACACCTGATTTTCCACAGTGTGGTTTTTCCGGTAAAGTGGCACACATATTACGCCAAAGTGGCGTGACGCAATACGCGAGCGTGAATGTGCTCGAAGACCCGGACATGCGCCAGGGTATTAAAGAATATTCACAATGGCCAACGGTACCTCAACTCTACGTGAAAGGTGAGTTTGTGGGTGGCTGTGACATCGTGAGTGATCTGTATGAGAAGGATCAATTGGCAGCGCTTTTAAAGTAAGGCACTGCGGGTGTGGGTACTGCGGCTAACGCCGTCTCGTCAATACCATGCGTCGCTCATACCTCACACGCAAAGTCGCAAAGACACAAAGGCGCAAAGGATTTTTTGAGTTTAACTTTTAGATTTTAATAATACATATTTATTGATTTTTATATAAATTAAATTAACAAAAAAAATTTTACAGTTCAAACTCAAAAATCCCTTTGCGTCTTAGCCCCTTTGCGGCTTTGCGTGTGAGGTATGAGCGGCGCATGGTATTGACGAGACGGCGTTAGCCGCAGTGCCACCCGCAGCGCCTACTTAATCCCGGAAATTCCCGTAATCAAGTGGTAGCTTAAAGTCCTGATCACGCAGCAGGGTTATGGTGTTTTGTAAGTCATCACGCTTTTTAGCGGTGATGCGCACTTGATCGCCCTGGATGCTGGCTTGCACTTTTAGCTTCTCACTCTTAATGAACTTAACGATTTTTTTAGCCGTGTCCGCGGGTATGCCTTGCTTCAGCAGAATATCTTGAATCGCGGATTTGTGTTGTATCACCGGATCTTTGAGTTCCATGTGGCCAATATCAACACCACGTTTGGTGAGTTTATTACATAAGATGTCGTACATTTGCTTTAACTGAAAATCCGCTTCTGCTGACAACTTAATGGTCTCTTTCTCAAGTTCATATTTTGCATTGCTGCCTTTGAAATCAAAACGCGTGGCAACTTCACGATTCGCTTGATCAATAGCATTGTTAACTTCGTGTCTATCAAATTCACAGGTCACATCAAATGAGGGCATTGGTATTCTCCTTAGTAAAACTTAGCTTATTCTACGTGAGGTTGCCTTTTAATTCCATTGCTATCCATAGTGTGGAGCTGCTGTACTGTGTTATCCGTACGCACACTTGCGCCGAACATAACAGGAATTTTTATCTGATGTGGATCACGATTGATATCTTTTGCCGACATGTATATGGTAATATCTTATATCTTGTTGAATCATAAATTGAAGGAGTGCATTGCTATGTGGGCGGGGTCAATACAAAGTAAAGAATTTTTTTTGGATCAAGCAGGGGCGTCCGTCAAGCGTCATTTATTAACTTATATAGATAAGCGCGGTGCTTTTGTAAATATAAAGCCTGGTGACGTGGAGTTAAAGGAAGATGGGTTTGTTGCGGGAGAGCGACGTGATTACTGGGGTACTTTCTTAGGCGCTGATTTTCAGAGGGAAGGGCGTTCCTTTAAATTAAGTAATAATTGCGCATTTGCTTCTTTTTCAAGAGAAAATATTATTACTTTGAAAACGATAAAGGAAGAAAAATGGATCTCCGTAGAAGGGCTTTTTGATAAAATTCAGGCGCTTCAGGAAGATGGCTATAGGCGTCAAGTTTTCAGTGGTGCAGAGATTGAGGGCATTGAGGAACTACTAGCGTCTTTTAGTCAAGGGCATGGCCGCCCGACGACTTGCTCATATATTACACTAAAGAACCCGAACGGAAACAAAAACTTATCAATGAATAAAATTATTCTAATGAATAATGCATTAGTTTCTATAGATGAGTGTATTAAACATACAAAGGAAGCGCTTAATAATAACAATTCCGATGTTCCCTATACGACTGTTCTTGAGCAGTGTCTAAGTCGCATAAAAAAGATACTCCAGGATACGCAGCGTCGGAACGCCCTGATTTCCACTGAAGCCAGCGCGGATAAGTATACTAGTCGCGCAGAAGAAGCACTAGAAACGGCAATTAATACGGTGACCCGGGAATGGGGGAGCGTTGAGGGGGAGTGTAAGCCGCAATCGTCAAATAATTTCCAGGCTACACTATTTGCACCAGTCGGGGAGCGAGCTCGGTCGGATAACAATGCACTAGACGTGAGCGATAATAATGAGGCATTTAGAGCGACGAGCTTACAGGGCTAGATAGGTTGCTCATGGTGGCTTCCAATGTTACGCAGTGCTTGATAATTCAAGTAGGTCGTGACAGTGCCACTCTTGCAGAGATCAATCCTGTGTTATCAAGCCTGAACTTACGGGGGGCTCGGGCCCCCACTTTTTTTGCGATGCGTGTATGTGGTTTATTGTGCAGCGTTGACGATAATGCTGAGTAGTGATGCGCTGTTGTGAAATTTAAGAGCATCGCTGAGCTCCCAAATCGATATGCCGCGATAATGCTGTGCAACCAGGTAGTGTGTAATTTCTTTGATGGCAATGGGGTCGGGGTAGGAAATAAACCGATGACCCTTTGTCATCCAGTAGGCGCTAAAGCCTTTGGCGGCAGCAGGCGTTTTAAAGCGATAGCGATGCGCTTGGTAGCCGTGTTTGGTATGTCCATAGGTGCCGGCCATGAGGACGAGCTTCCAGTAAGGATAAACAGTGACGTCGTGGCGCCCAATGATACGTTGATGCAAACCAGCATAAAACAGACGGCTGGTGCTGCGCACGTGATTTGAAAAGGCATAGTCACGGAGCACAACAACCAGTTTATTCGGGGGTAACCCGAGTTGTTGGTACTGTTTTAACGATGTTACTAGTGCAATGATGGGGTAGCGTGGTGGCTTGCCATTATAGCGCACGGTCACATTACCAAAGGCACCATCCAGTTCGGTGTAGGTCAGTGTGTCGCCATAAAACTCATAACCCATAAGGTTCGCCCAATTAACATAGGGCGCCCACTGACTCGGCGCTGGAAATTTTGCGATGAAGTTGGAGGGTATGTCGAGTGTTAATAGATCGTGTTGTAAGCCATGTTGTTTCATTGCCTGATTAAGCGCACGAATAAACAGTGGGAATCGTGTGATCTCGTGGGAAACAGGTCCGTAAACATTCTCCCAGTCAATATCAATGCCATCAAGGCCATAATAACGGTTCTGCAGCGTGTTAATAATACTACTCACAAAGCGTTGACGATCCGCAGGGCGGGTGATGGTATGGCGCATAGCAGCAGGATTCCAATAGCCTAATGATAGTATCAGTTTCGTTTGCATTTTTTGTTTGCGTAGCCACTGTGCAATGAAATGCAGATTGTAACGTGTGACGTTAGGCAGGGAATAATGCCTACCATTGGGGCGTAGGCCTTGTACCGATGCGGAATAGATCAGCACATCTAGATGCGAGATGGCGCCTTTGTTGAGTGAGAGGTCAAGCGTGGTTAGGCGACGTGCCCCTGGATAGTAAAAAGCGGTGATGAGTGGTTTTTGCGCGCATGCGGTGATTGAGAAAAATACGAAAAAGAGTAGGCCTAGCCAGTTACGCCGTCTCATCATCACCCCAGATGCTGCCTTGAGACGTATGTGTGACCTCAGGGTTATCGCGTAATGCAAAGATTTTTTGATACTTTTCAATCTCGGAGAGCTGTGATGCTGAGCGTGGCCGCGAGGCGTTAAATTCGGCAAGTTTTTTGTCGATATCAGAGACAAAGTGTTTATTTACTTTTTTCATCAGTTATAATGCCTAGTTCATGTATAAGGATTTATTATGCCACAAGTTACGTCCTCACTGAAAGCGCCAGCGACACTTAAATTGAACAATGGTTTCGAATTTAACGCGTTATTTACCTCAAAGGGCCTAGGGCAGCTGGATGACGCCTTTTTGGCCGACTTGAAAAGCCAGGACAGGCAATTGTTTGATCAGCTAGCGCATTACCGTCATCATGATCATATCTTTGACCCTAAGGCGCATTCGGTATTCTTACTGGCGCTGGCACCCTACATCGAAGATTTTTTAACAGACTTGTTTGCTATTGAGTCTGCTGTGGCGGATCTAAAACAAGCAACCCAGGATCAGGATCCCGTCTTTCAGTTTAAGAATCACTATGTCTTGCGACTAGCAAAGCGCCTGGCGAAAAAAGCGCCGGCACTTCCTGATTTTGATGTGCTCAATGCGTGGTTATTACAACAATTAGATGTGACACAAGCACAGGACCTGGAGCTAACCGTTGCGAGTTATGCGCAGGGGTTACTGGATAGTACGGCAAAAAATGAAAGCGCGATCGAAAAACTAACGCAATGGTGTGTGCAAGCACTGCAATCGCCAGAAGGGCGTTTTGTCGTGCGTGATTGGGTGAGTTTTAAATTACCGAAAAAATTACACTACGATAACCTTGTTACCGTAGAAGCGGTGCCGGAGGATGCGGTTGGTCGATTACAGGGGCCGCCTGCTGATTTTCGTCAACGTGATGGCTTTGCCTTAACAGATCGCCGCATGTCTGAACGTGCCGCGTTAAATGAAATTGATTATTGTGTCTATTGCCATAAGAATGACGGTGATTTTTGCTCGAAAGGATTTCCCGTCAAGAAAAACAACCCTGAATTAGGTCTAAAAATAAGCCCCACTGGTGAACAGTTGACGGGCTGCCCCTTGGAAGAAAAGATTTCGGAAATGCATGTTTTGAAGAAAGAGGGGCTGTCTATTGCTGCGCTGGCGATGATTATGCGTGACAACCCCATGTGTCCGGCAACAGGTCATCGTATTTGTAATGATTGCATGAAGGGCTGCATTTACCAGAAGCAAGAACCTGTTAATATTCCAGAGGTTGAAACACGTGTCTTAACAGATGTGTTAGGTTTGCCGTGGGGTGTTGAGCTCTATGATCTATTAACACGGTGGAATCCCTTACGCCCAGATCAATTCATGATGAAGCCTTACAACGGCGCAAAGGTGTTGGTGATGGGCATGGGGCCTGCAGGCTTTACCATGGCGCATCATTTATTGATGGAAGGGTTTGCGGTAGTAGGCTGTGATGGCCTTAAAATTGAAGCACTGGACCCTGAGCTGATTAGCCAGCCTATACATGATTATGCAACACTCGAAGAAAACCTCGATAACCGCGTGATGTCTGGGTTTGGTGGTGTTGCTGAGTACGGTATTACAGTGCGTTGGGATAAAAACTTCCTTAAGTTAATTTACCTGATGCTGATGCGTCGTCCTTATTTCCAAGTATTTGGTGAGGTGCGTTTTGGTGGCACGATCACAGTGGATGAAGCATGGCGCTTGGGCTTTGATCATATTACGTTGGCGGTGGGTGCAGGGCTGCCAAAAGAATTGCATATCCCCAACAGTTTGGCGCCCGGTATGCGTCAAGCAAACGATTTTTTGATGGCCTTGCAATTAACAGGTGCCGCGCGAGAATCGAGCTTAGCTAACTTACAAGTGCGCCTTCCTGCAGTGGTGATTGGCGGTGGCTTAACGGGTGTTGATACCGCCACTGAAATTCAAGCCTATTATATTAAGCAGGTTGAAAAGACCTTGTTTCGCTATGAAACACTGTGCCAAAACGCTAGCAAGGAGGTGGTGCGCGCTACCTTTAATGCTGAAGATCTTGTGGTGTTGGATGAATTTTGTGTGCATGGTCGGTTGGTACGCGAGGAGCGTAAGCAAGCAACCACCGACAAGCGCGAACCCGATTTCATTCGTTTAATTCGTGATTGGGGTGGTGTGACGATTGTGTATCGGCGTAGTATGCAAGAATCACCCGCCTATAAACGTAACCATGAAGAGTTAGCAAAGGCATTTGAAGAAGGTATTTATTATGCTGAAGGACTAGAGCCCAAAATAGTTGAGCTCGATGCCAGCGGCAATTGCCAAACATTACGTTGCTTATCGCGGTTCCAAGATAAAGAAGGTCATTGGAGTGCGAGTGATGAAGAATTGGATTTACCGGCACGTAGTATCTTTGTGGCCACGGGGGCGAAGCCGAATGTCGCTTATGCATTTGAGCATGCGCAAGATATTGAGCGCAAAAAATTCGAATACCCACGCTATCAAGAAGTGGAGGGTGAACTGGTCGCCGTTGATGAGCGCGGCCATATTAAGATGACGGAGTTTGGTGCCTTTACGAGTTACGAAAATGAGCGCCGCTTCGTGAGTTTTATTGGCGATACCCACCCTATCTTCCATGGCAGTGTTGTTAAAGCAGTGGCATCCGCCAAACGCTCTTACCCACGTATTACTAAGGCCTTAGCACATAAAGCTAAGGTAGGAAGTGAGAAGGAATACAGTAAATTTTCTAGTGAGTTACGTGATTTATTTAATGTTATTCTTGAAAAAAATGAGCGTGTTGGTGACGGTGTTGTAAAACTGACACTGCATGCGCCACAGCTAGCGCGTAATTTTAAGCCTGGGCAGTTTTACCGCTTACAAAACTATGAACGCCAAGGTGGCCCTGTGGCTGAAGGTGTCGCATGTCTTGGCTTTAAAGATAAAATGGATAGCGATCAGTTATCGTTTTTACTCTTTGACCGTGGTGTGAGCTCCAAAATATTGATGCAAGCGAGCGTAGGTCAACCGTTGGCAGTGATGGGGCCCACGGGTGTGCGCACACTAATTCCTGATCAACCTGAATCCATATTAATTGTAGGCGGGCGTTTTGCGGTTGCTTATTTATTGTCGGTTGCGCCCGCGTTTAAAGCAGCGGGCCATACGCTTTATTTTCTCGCACAATTTGAAGGTGAGTCGTTTATTTGTGAAGATCAGGTAAAACAGTTTGCGCAGGTTGCAGATAACCTAGGTGCCTTAGCGTTAGCACCTTCCTCTATTGATCAAGTGCACGTGATTGGCTACAGCGATTTATTGCGTAAGATGCAGAAGGCACGTAAAGCAGAGTTGGCACCGTTTTGTAAAGAAGCAGTGACGTATAAAGCCTCTGTTTATGGACCGATGCAATGTATGTTAAAAGGCGTTTGCGCGCAGTGTTTGCAATGGCAAGTCGATCCTAAAACGGGTAAGCGCACGAAGGCCGTGTATGCATGTTCATGGCAGCATCAACCACTCGAAATGATCGATATCGATAACCTCGATGAACGCTTAGCGCAAAACCGTATGCAAGAGCGCCTGACGGATTTGTGGTACCGTGCTAACCTGAGTGTTGGATAACGGTTCACATTAGGCAATATTGACATTATGATTGACAGCAGCTGTACAGTCTATAAAGATGTAGAGTATGAATAATAAGGACTTGATGATGCGTTCACCCTTTCAGTTAAAGATGACAGACGGCCAATTTGATTTAAGCCATGGTTTTTTACCAGATGCAGATCCGATTCAGCGCCTTCCTAATGCATTTCAGGGCTGGGAAGTGGTCGCACATAACATGCCGAAGCTTATTGAAAAGCCGGCACTGCGAAGTATGTTGACGGACCTCGGTGATTTCCCTCTCGATCTATTAGAGGATGGCAATGATGTCGAGCGTGCCATGACGCTACTGTCTTTTTTAGGGCATGCCTACGTGTGGGCAGCAGGGCAAGCGCCAGCGCATCAGCTCCCCGCCAATCTTGCTAAGCCATGGTATGACCTTTCCCAACGATTGGGGCGACCACCAATATTATCGTATGCCTCTTATGCCTTATACAATTGGTTTCGCTTAGAAGACGAGCAGCCTATCGCGCTGGGGAATATCGCTTTATTACAAAATTTTGCCGGTGGTTTAGATGAAGAATGGTTTATCATGATTCACGTTGAAATTGAAAAAATGGCCATTCCCGGTTTGATGGCCGTCAATAAATTTGCTGCGGCTATTAAGGCACATGACGATAAGGCGCTTGAGAAGCGGTTAACCACACTACAAATTTCATTATTGGCGATGTGTGTAACGATGGATCGCATGATCGAATTTTGTGATCCCAACACATATTATTTACGTGTGCGGCCGTTTATACACGGTTGGAAGGCTAATCCTGCATTACCAAACGGTTTGATTTATGAGGGCGTTGACGCTTATCAAGGCAAGCCACAGCAATTTAAAGGTGAAACAGGCGCACAAAGCACGATTATCCCCGCCTTTGATGCAGCGTTGGGTGTGGTGCACCGCGCATCGCCATTGACAGGGCATTTAGATGAAATGCGTATCTATATGCCGCCGCAACATTTAGAATTTTTAGTGCATCTTGAAGCGCAACCCAGTGCGCGTGATTATATTGAGAAAGAAGCGCCCAGTAATAAAAACCTAAAAGCCCTCTTTAATCAGTGTGTGCAGCTAATTCATCGTTTTCGCGTGACCCATCTTAAGTATGCGGCGCAGTATGTTCAGCAACAGGCGCAAACCTCTGATGCCAATCCAACCGAGGTAGGTACGGGCGGTACCCCGTTTATGAAATATTTGGCGTTGCATGAAACTGAAACGAATGAACGCCTACTGCCCTAACTTTTCTAACCCCAATTCCATCTTTGGCAATGGGCTATAAGTGATACTATAGTGACATTATCGCGGCTTTTTTTATGGTTAATGGCACTATAGTATCATTAAATGGCATGTCGTTAGGGTGTGAATACAGTGTCTAGTCTATAAATAATGAGGAGTGAGATTATGAGGATTTATAATATACATGAAACGAAGACCCCGCTTTCCAAGTTGATCGAACAAGTATTAGCAGGTGAAGAAGTGGTTATTGGAAAAGCTGGAAGACCTGTTGCTAAGTTAGTAGCCTATGAACCTGTTATCAATAAGCGAACGCCGGGGAGATTGGCGGGACAAATTCATATTACAGATGATTTTGATAAGCTGCCCGATAATCTCAAGGGTTTTTTTTGAGGGGATTGATCGTTAGATTTCTTTGACGTTAGGGTTACACGGCCGTTTCATCAGCCATTTGACGCCGAACAAATCCACAATCCCAACCCACAAGCGATTCATGACACCGTATTTTGAGGTGCCGTGGGTGCGTGCACGGTGACTAACAGGCACATTAATGATCTTGCCCCCGGCGCGCTTGATGAGTGAAGGAATAAAGCGATGCAGGTGATTGAAGTGCGGCATTTTCATGAATGTATCGCGTGAAAATAATTTTAAGCTACACCCTGTGTCCATGCAGTCATCTTTAAGAATAGCATTGCGTACACCGTTGCCGACACGTGATGATAGTTTACGTAATGCGGAATCATTACGTTTTTTGCGATTACCGGCAATGAGCAGTGGCTGTGAGAGGTCGCTTTGTTGTTCGAGCTTTTCAAGCAGCAGTGGAATGTCGTGCGGGTCATTTTGTGCGTCACCGTCCATTGTAATGATCCAGGGGTGTATTGCTGCACGGATACCGGACACGGTGGCAGCACTCTGCCCAAAATTACCCAGATGCCCAAGCACGCGCAATGTTGGAACGCTTGATTTTAGTTGCGTTAGTCGTTCACCGGTGCCATCGCTACTGCCATCATCCACAACAATGATCTCAAAAGTAGCTACTTTGTCTTTAAGGGCGTCATGAATTTCATTAACAAACGGCTCGACATTATCGACTTCGTTGTACATTGGAATAACAATGCTGATGGGAATTTGGTGGGGCAACTGTAACTCCTTGAAAATAATCATATTTTTATTATTGTAATGTGAGTAGTTTAGGCGAGATTGTGTCGATAAGCAAGTAATGTACTTGAAAAAGCAATTGTCAATCTGGCCTAGGGATATGTATAATACTTCTTATTTCCATGAGTTAAGGAGCGTTCTTCATGTTCAAACAATTATCATGCCCGGAGGCAGATGAATTAATTAATGGTGGTGGTCTTGTGATTGCTGATGTTCGCGATATTGATAGCTACAATGACGCGCATATTCACTCAGCGATCCACCTGTCCATGCCTATGTTGCAAGATTTTTGCGAAACAGCCGATAAAAACCAGCCAATTTTGGTTTATTGCTATCACGGCATTACCAGTCAGTCAGTTGCACAGCACTTGATTGAGCAGGGGTTTTCTCAAGTGTATAGTCTTGTTGGTGGCTTTGAAACGTGGAAAGAGCACCATCCGACATCTGACGAGTCGTAATGTCAGACAAATTAAATGAGAAAGTCGATTGGTTGGCGCTGAGTGATATTAAGCGCCATATTTTTCTATGTTGTGATCAAACGAAACCAAATTGCTGCAACCTTGAAGACAGTTTGAAATCGTGGAACTACTTAAAGACGCGGCTCGACGAACTTAAGTTGACACGTCAGGGCGGTATTTATCGCACGAAAGCGAATTGTTTGCGTATCTGTACCGATGGACCGATCGCCGTTGTTTACCCCGAAGGCGTGTGGTATCGCAACTGCACACCCGAGGTGCTCGAGCGTATTATTCAAGAACATTTG
>NVSS01000038.1 GCA_002732805.1 Coxiella sp. (in: g-proteobacteria) | reverse complement strand
TCTACATGCCGTCGTATTTCAACTTTTTGTTTTACGCAAACTTGAAGTGGTCGACTCTTTTCAAGCGGGTAATAAAAATTGTTGAGCGGAACAACCCAATCATTTTGTACCTGACGTTCATAGCCTCGATAAATTAATTTCTTGAGTTCTTCGTATAAAATAGGCCTATGTGCGTCGTCACCGCGCCTCGTACTGTTAGCGTATTTAGTATTGATTCGAGCTAGAAATTCAGAAGCTAAGTAATCCTTAGCAGCCGCTATGTCCGTGATATTATACAGCCTCATTTCCTTAGCTGGGCGGCCTTGGAAAACACCATGTTTACATTCAACACAGCCTTTGGCTTGAGGCGAATAGGTCTTAATAATAGTTATATTCAGTTGTTCACATACTTGCTGGAAGAATGAATCACTATCCGAAGTAGGTGATGGACTTTAAATCAACATATACCTCCTTGGGAACACCCTATTTCTTGATCCAATTAAAAAGACAGCGCAGTAGTCGGTTCGTTGTCTCTCCCGTATCTAATTGTGCATAACACTTACCGGCCGCATCATCTGCCATGTTTAATAAACACTGTTTTTGACCGCTACCAGCGAACCATTCGTGGATCGAGCCATCGATTTTTAATAAATCACCGAAGCAGGATCGACGCTATCTGCGCGTGCGATAGGCCTTACGGCGCCGGATGCGCAAGTTCGAGGAGGGCATCATTTTTGGATAGAACAGTGTTCTTGGGATATTTTGCGTGGATCAACGCACTTAGCCCGCTCTGAATCTGATGACCTAACCATTCAAGCAGAATGTGTGAGGCTAGAGGTAACGCTCAATAAAGAAAATTAGACATGAAGAAAACAAGAATTTTTTCCTTGCAACGTGATGTGGCGGGATAAGTAAGGAATATTTTGCTTGTCAGGTAGTGGCGGAGAGAGAGGGGTTCGAACCCTCGGTACGTCGTAAAACATACACTCGCTTTCCAGGCGAGCACCTTCAACCACTCAGCCATCTCTCCACAATTTTTTAACGTCTCAGTTAGCTGTTCACAGAACTCCGCCTCAAGACGCTTTGACCTCTTAGTCAGTTTACGCTGACCATCCTGGTCAGTATCTATGTTGTTACAAAAGCAGTTCTTCCAGTATGCGTTCATAAAGCGTTGCTAACGTTTCAAGATCAGCGACAGCAATATTTTCATTCACCTGGTGGATGGATTCATTGATTGGGCCGAGCTCAACAATTTCGCAGCCGAGGTCCGCAATGAAACGTCCATCTGAAGTACCACCTTTTGTGTTGGGTAGTGTATCAATGTGACAAATTTCTGCAATCACTTTCTGGCAGGCCTGGGTAAGTTTGCCTTGTTTGCTGTAAAATGGCTTGCTCGATAGCCCCCAGTCAATCTCATAGTGCAGCTCATTTTGGTCAAAAATTTCATGAACCCGTTGTTTTAGCGATTCAGCATTGCTGGAGGGGGCAAAACGAAAATTAAAGCTTGCCGTGAGGGTGCCAGGGATGACATTAGTCGCACCCGTATCGGCATTGATGTGGTAAATTTGAAATGAAGTGGGGTCAAAATGCTCATTGCCCTCATCCCATTGTGTGTTGGTAAGGGCATCGAGTGCTTTGAAGCTACGGTGAATTGGATTGTCTGCCAGATGTGGGTAGGCGATGTGACCTTGTTTGCCGATTACTTTTAAATTACCGTGCAATGAGCCGCGACGACCAATTTTGATGGAATCACCAAGCTGTTTCACAGAGGTTGCTTCGCCGATGATGCACCAGTCCACAGTGATGTTATTGGTTTGACAAAACTCGACCAGTTTTTGGGTGCCGTGTTTGGCCTTTCCTTCTTCATCGCTGGTGAGCATGAAGGCGAGGGAGCCTTTGGGTGCGGGGTGTTTTTTTAAAAAATTTTGACACGCAATCATCATTGCTGCTAGCGCTGACTTCATATCAGCGGCGCCACGGCCATATAGGTGTTGACCACGCACTGTTGCTTCAAAGGGTGGGCTTATCCATTGGTGTAATGGACCCGGGGGAACCACGTCTGTATGACCTGAAAATACGAGTAACGGACCTTCTGTGCCGAGACGCGCCCAGGTATTGGTAACGCCTTCATAGGATACATCAGAAATATCAAATGCCATGTCCGTCAGTCGTTGACGTAATAGCGTTTGGCAATCGGCATCGTTAGGTGTAATCGATGGGTTATTAATAAGCGTGGTTGCAAGTTCAAGTGGGGTAGACATTAGGAAGCTCTCAATAAATCATTAATGGATACTTTGCTGCGCGTACCTTCATCCACTTGCTTCATAATAAGCGCACAGTAGCGGCTGTATTTGCCATCGTCGCTGGGTAAGCTGCCAGGTATCACCACCGCACCTTCTGGTACTTCGCCGTACGTAATTTCATCAGTCATGCGGTTGTAAATCGGTGTGCTCTGGCCAATGTAGACACCCATCGAAATAACTGCATTCTTTTTGACGATGACACCCTCAACGATTTCAGAGCGTGCGCCGATAAAGCAATTGTCTTCGATGATGGTGGGGTTGGCTTGTAGGGGTTCGAGTACACCGCCGATTCCAACGCCGCCAGATAAGTGTACGTGTTTACCGATTTGTGCGCAGGAGCCGACGGTCGCCCATGTGTCTACCATGGTGCCTTCGTCGATATAAGCGCCAATATTAACGTAGCTCGGCATCAAAATCACATTGGAGCCGATGTAGCTACCTGTACGCACGTGAGCGGGTGGTACGATACGTGCGCCGTCAGCTTCAAACTGAGCGGCGGTATACTCTGCGTATTTTAGGGGCACCTTATCAAAAAATTGCGTATAGCCACCATCGATGCGGGTGTTTTCGAACAGTCTGAAGGATAATAGTACAGCTTGTTTGATCCATTGGTGGGTTTTCCACTGTCCATCAATCTGTTCGGCAACACGAATTTTTCCTGCATTGAGCAACGCTAGGGTTTCCTCAACAGCCGATTTAAGGTCTTTTGGGTAGCTGGTAGGCGTTAATTGCGCTCTTTGTTCAAAATTTGAGCTTATTGCCTCTTGGATTTGTTGCATTTCGGAACTCCATCTGTTCTTGTAACTGGTGATTATATAGGGATTAGTCGTTGGAGCAAAAGATTATTGACCTTTTTGGCAGAGCTCAGTATCATGCCTAGCTCTCAGTCATTATGAACGACGGGGTATAGCGCAGCCTGGTAGCGCGCCTGCTTTGGGAGCAGGATGTCGGGAGTTCGAATCCCCCTACCCCGACCATTTTTTGGTCATATTGTTTGAGGGCTCGCGCCTGTAGCTCATCCGGATAGAGCATCGGCCTTCTAAGCCGAGGGTAGTAGGTTCGAGTCCTGCCAGGCGCGCCAATTTATAAGGCCATGCACCGTGAGGCTGTATAAATTGGAGCGCCTGGTGTACCAAAGCATATTATGGTGGATGTAGCTCAGTTGGTAGAGCCCCGGATTGTGATTCCGGTTGTCGGGGGTTCGAGCCCCCTCATTCACCCCATCTTCCTTATAGGAGGCCGCATGTCATCGGGATTTATTGACGCCATTAGGCAATCCCACATTGAGCGTGTTGCGGCCTACTTACTTGCCGGCGTTGATCCGAATTTCACTGAAGACGATGATAATGTGACGCCGTTGCATCATGCTGCTCAATTTAAAAACTGTGATGTCATTGAAATATTGATTATTGCGGGCGCCGATATTTTTTCTGAAACCTATTCCGAAGAGTTAACACCGATAGAAATTGCCTGTTTAAATGAGAATTGGACAGTGGCCGCATTGTTGGCGCATTATCAGCAGTATCTTTATGCGATTTGCTATTTGGCGAGTTATCTTTAGCGTCAGTAGATGATTTGATGGCACTATCATTAACGACAAGTTTAGCTTCTATTTTAGGGGTATGGATTGTTGTTGTCATCATGCCGGGGCCAAATTTGTTTTTAACGGTTAGTACAGCAATACGGCAATCACGTAGTCGTGGTCTGGCGCTGTCGTTAGGGACCGCTATTTGGTGCGTCATGAGTTTGCTGGGGTTAGGTGTGCTTTTAAAAACAAGTGCGCAGCTATATGATAGTGTGAAATTAATAGGGGCAATGTATCTTATATATTTAGGTATAAAGTTACTAATAAGTACACACGCTAATGTTTCGATGCCAGCACCTCACGATAATGTGCGGACTGTTTCTATAGGCAAGACTTTATTAAAAGGGATGCTGGTAGATCTTAGTAATCCGAAAGCGGCGCTATTTTTTGCGAGTTTATTTGCAGTGGCTGTGCCTCCAGCAGCACCGTTGTCTTATAAATTAATCCTTGTGCTTAGTGTTGTTGTCATTGCCGGAGGATGGTATGCGATGGTTGCAAGTATCGTGACATCAAATAGGTTGATGCCTGTGCATCGCGGAGTGCGACGACTTGTTTCTTATATCAGCAGTGCTGTCTTAATAGGATTTGGTGTGTCGTTGCTTTTTAAAGAGCAGTAAGCATTGCTTAGCTGAGGTATGAAATTTAACGAGTGCTAGCATGTCGAATCGCGCGCAACATACCGCGGTAGTGCGATAGTTTACGCGGATAAAGGAGGGCGCTGGTAATGAGTGCGCGGCGGTAGCGTGAGCGGCAGCGTTTCCAGATATAATCGTGTTGTTGTTTGTTGTAATGCTTTTGGGTGAATATTATTTTTGACAGCTCGATACGATAAAACAATTCAGCTGAGTTCCAATTCTTAGAGCTTTCGCCACCGATGTGCATGATAGCAGCGGTGGGTGCTTCTGCAATGGTATAACCCGCTTTACGGACGTCTAAACAAATATCGACATCATCGGAATACATAAAGTAGCGTTCATCAAAGCCACTGATCTGTTCAAAAAGAGATTTTGGGATGACCATAGCAGCGCCACAAATCCAAGCGATATCGCCGGGCAGATGTTTGAATAGGTGGCCGACGTAGCGATGGCCGAAGTAGTCGTAGCGTAAGGTGTTATCTGCTTGGGTATTGTTTTCATTATAAAGAAGCGGCGTGCAGACACCCACGTCCGGGTGCGCCTGCATAAACTGGCACAGTGTGGCCAGTGTGTCAGCACCCTTAAGCTCAGTATCAGGGTTGAGAAATAACAGATAATCACCGCGCGCTACATGAGCGCCTGCATTACACCCCTTGCCGTAGCCTAAGTTATCGCCTGGCTCAACGATAATAGCATTGGGGTAATGTGCATTTACGGTAGAAATACCGGGATGATCGGGTGCATTTTCAACATAAATGACTTCAGCTGTACAGTCTGTTTGCAATGCAATGGATTCTAGGCAGGCAGGTAGGGTATGCTGCGAGCGATAGCCAACAATAATGATGGATATATTTGGAGTGGTAGTAGACATGCAGGTACGATATCATATGTTTCTAATTTTGAACAGACATAGGCGCACGCTATGAAAGGAATAATATTGGCCGGCGGGGCGGGCACGCGATTACATCCGTTAACGAAGGTGACTAGCAAGCAGCTATTGCCTGTTTACGATAAGCCGATGATTTACTATCCACTGACCACATTAATGCTGGCTGGGATTACGGAAATTCTAGTGATTACGACGATCGAAGATAATGCGAGTTTTCAGCGACTGTTAGGCGATGGTTCACAGTGGGGTATTACCCTGCAGTATGCAACACAAGCCGAACCGAAAGGCATCGCCGAGGCCTTCATCATTGGTGAATCGTTTATTGGTACGGATGATGTGTGTTTAATATTAGGCGATAACTTATTTTTTGGTAAGGAGCTAGCAGCTACGTTGAGTGATGCAAAACATCGTTTGTTAGGCGGGCTTATTTTTGGTTATTACGTATCGGATCCTAGTCGCTACGGCGTCGTCACGTTTGATGACGATAACAAGGTAATTGATATTACCGAGAAGCCACAGCAGCCGACGTCGCATTATGCGGTGCCGGGTATTACTTTTATCAAGCAGACGTCGTCGAGATTGCTAAATCATTAACGCCTTCAGCACGAGGCGAGCTTGAAATTACCGACATTCAAAATGTATATCGTGCGCAGGGACGATTGCAAGTGGAATTGATCGAACCGGGCGTGGCTTGGCTCGATGCGGGCACCCATGAATCGTTAATGGAAGCGTCCAATTACGTATCAATCGTACAAAAACGTCAAGGCTTGCGGATGGGGTGTCCTGTGACAGCGGCAACGATAATGGGCTATTTGAAATCAGACAAGGTGTCATAAATGTATTCACCAAAGGCGATATTAGTAACGGGGGCGGCCGGTTTTATTGGCTCGCATTTTGTTGATTTTTGCTTGCAGCAAATTGGCGTGCAGAAAGTCATTAGTTTGGATGCATTAACCTATGCCGGCGATAAAGCGCACCTTGCGTCAGCAATGCATGATTTACGCCATCACTTTGTTCATGCCGATATTAATGATCAAGCTCAGGTGGTGCCGCTCATGCGTGAGCATAACATCGATACCATCGTACATTTCGCAGCTGAAACACATGTCGATCGTTCCATTACAAGTCCAGATGCCTTTATCAAAACCAATGTGGTGGGTACCTTTCAATTGCTTGAGGCGGCGCGTCAGGTATGGTCGGCAACGGATCATTGCCGCTTTCATCATATCTCCACGGATGAAGTGTATGGCACGTTAGGTAAAACCGACGCCGCTTTTTCTGAAGCGACAGCGTATTCGCCTAATTCGCCCTATTCAGCAAGTAAAGCAGGCGCTGATCATTTGGTGAATGCCTATTTTCATACCTATGGACTACCGGCAGTTACAACGAATTGCTCAAATAATTATGGCGCGCGGCAATGTCATGAAAAATTGATTCCTACCATTATTAATGCGGCACTGAACAAGCAGCCTATTCCAATTTACGGCGATGGTTCTAATATTCGCGATTGGCTCTATGTTGAAGATCATTGTCATGGTATTTGGGCCGCATTAACGCAAGGCGAATTAGGTGAATGTTATAACATTGGTGGCGACTGTGAAATGAGTAACCTATCACTTGCACAAATGATTTGCCAACAACTGGATGTGATGTCTCCAGGGCAGCAGGGTTCGTATACGGATTTAATTACATTTGTCGATGATCGCCCGGGGCATGATTGGCGCTATGCCGTGAATCATAGCAAACTGACAACGTTAATTGGATGGCAGCCGGTCACATCGGTTGAGGAAGGTTTGCAAAAAACGATCGCCGCTTATCAAACGACAGTAGAGGTCAATGATGTCATTCACGATTGAGACTACGGCAATTCCTGATGTTAAATTGATAACACCAGACGTGTTTCGTGATGAGCGTGGTTTTTTTATGGAATCCTATCGCGCGGATGCCTTCGAAGAAGCGGGTATTGCTACACATTTTTTACAAGACAATTTATCGTGCTCAGACAAAGGTATCTTGCGCGGGCTGCATTACCAGTTAGCGCCTTATGAGCAGGGCAAGCTCGTGAGTGTCATTCAGGGGCGCCTGTTTGATGTGGCTGTTGATATTCGCAAAGAGTCCCCCACGTTTGGCCAATGGGTGGGTTATGAATTATCGAGTGACAACCATGCGATGTTATGGATTCCACCCGGGTGTGCGCACGGGTTTCTGGTATTGGAAGATGCTACCATTACCGCTTATAAATGCACGCAGGTTTATGATGTTGCATCAGAGCGCAGTATCTTGTGGAGCGATCCCGACATTAATATTCAATGGCCGTCTGTTGATACACTAACGATTTCTGAAAAAGATAAAGCAGGCACACGATTAATTTCAAGCTAGTTGTGCTGGAGCGTTGCAATCAGCGTGTGATATTTCTGTATTTGCTGATGAAAATAATCCAGGAAAATACTGCTCAATGCATGGGTCGCACAATGCCTTTTTCAATGAGCGCTCAGGCTCACGTAAAAGAGCGTTTAGAATTCTCTGTTCCCAAATTGCTGAATTCTCTAGGGTGGGCGCGACATACGCGGGCTCTTGAGCCGCGGCATCGAATATTTTCATTAGAAAATAGGCGAAGATAAAAAGACCGTCTTCCTCTCCTACATGATAACGGTAGTCTGCTTCATAAGCGTCTAATTTGGGCTGTAACACACGCGCACTTGGTGCTGCTAGTGCATAATCATGTCCGTCCATTGCCTTATGCAAGACCCGTAACATATCTCTCAACGGAACATGAAGTGGATGTGGTTCGATACTGGGGGAACTTAGACCTGATGTATCAGGGTTGATTACGCAGATACCGCTATCACTACCTGTGCCCTTTGCATGATGTGATCTGTATTGAGCAAGCGCTTCCGTTAAGCTCTTCCATCGAGTCGTTGCCGTTATAATTAACTGCTTCAAATTAATTGATAATTGATCTGCCATGAAGTGTACTAAGCGGCTGGGTTCATCTGCGGCATGTGAATGATGGTAAAGCGCCGCGAATGCATCACAAAGTTGTAACAGGTCTTTGTGATGAGGGGAGGGGGCGTCAGCTGACGCCCTTGTCAGCGCTGTGATCATTTGGTTATGGGCTTCTGTCATTACCTGTGTCAAACGATTATGTGTATTTATAAGCGTACGGTAATTCCAGGCGAGTGATCTTTTATTTGTTTTATAAATCGAATGACTGATGTTTGCTATGTGGCGGACAAATGTTTTATGATGTTCAATAACAGTATTGGATAATATAACACCCTCTAGTATCGCTATTAAGTCTGGAAATTCACCAATTGACTGTCTGGTGCAGGAGTGCTCATAGTGTGTTGCCAGTGTGATATAAGCGTTGCTAAGTCCCATACGAAATTCCAAATATCTCGTTAACTGTTCAATTTAGCCTTTAGTGAGTATATCTAGATGATTTTATGCTAACAGATAAATAATGTCATTATTTTTTAGTGTTTTTATGATATTTTATGGGGCGTCCTGGTATTAACCAGCTCCTGAGCCTGCTCTTGGGGTAGATTTGGGTTGTGGTGCTTCTGACGCTGCAGGTGAGAATATTCGTGGAAAACACATCTGAATATGGGTATCGCACAAGGCATCAGAGAGCATTTCGGTTGTGTCAACATCACTTATTCTTTTAAACTGCTTTTCGCTCGGGTGTTCTATGGAGAGCGTTAAGTGGTCTAAGTGATTTAGATGTGCATGGAGTGTTTGCACAAGAAAAGAGGTGTAGGCATATAAATAGTCACTATCAACAGTAGGGATAGAACCTTTTTGATCTCCGTAAGCGGTGAGTTCGGCTTTTAATTTTTCGGTCGCGTCGGAAACGATATCATTTTTTGATTTATTATATAAGGCCAATAAAACACGCTCGAGAGGGTCAAGCAATGGGTGTGTGCCCATTACGTTGCTAGGGGACCCTTCTCGTGAGGACTCAATGCCGCTATCATTGGCGAGCCGAGCTTTTAAATATATTTTTTGAGCTTGGGTTAAGTTGTCATGCCGAGTACGTGCTAGTTCCATTGATTCCTTAAGGTCAATGCCCGCCAATTTTGATATTTCTATTATGAGCGGTCCGGGTTTTTCAGCGCTGAATATACCATGGTGGTATTTAATCAGAGTCTTTGAAAACTTCATGAGTGCATCATGGCGGGCATAGTCTGGCGCGTAGGTTAGTGCATCATGTAGTTGCTCGTGTGCACTTACCATGATGAGATCTAAATCTATACCTAGTTGTGTAAGCATCTTTTTATTCCAGGCTAAAGAGGTAATTGTTGACTCTTTAATCGAGAAGCTTATGTTGGCTATTAGGGTAATAAATTGTGTATGTTGTGAAATAACGTCACGTGTATCCACAATTTTGGCTAATTTTTTCACTTGCTCCGGAAGCTCTTTAATGGCTTGTTGCTTACCACTGAGACCGTATTCATTAAGCAATACTGTATAAACTTCATCAATTTTCATGTTATCCCCACCCCAAGTATTCTAATAATTGCGGCTATCCTAGCGCTCTTAGCTTAAGGAAATATTAGCTTAAATAATGCGTGGCCCTATATTTGTGCTTGGTGCTCTGTATTTTGCAAAATTTGTGCTAATATATTAATTATTCGATGTTTTTTGAGGTTTTCATGGGCGCATCCTACAAAAAATTAATTCAGAGCTACCTTGCATTTAAGAAGCAGCAGGCAGTAGGGACTAACGCAGCCATGCAGAAATTGGCCTCTGAGGGGCAGCACCCTGAGGTCATGGTTTTGTCGTGTTGTGATTCACGGGTTGATCCTGCCTTATTATTTCAGTGTAATCCAGGTGACCTATTTACCGTGCGTAATGTGGCGAATATTGTACCGCCGTATGAAATGGATGCAGGCCACCATGGCACGAGTGCGGCGCTTGAATACGGCATCTGCCACCTAAACGTTAAGCATTTGATTGTATTGGGTCACAGTCAGTGCGGTGGGATTGACGCCATGTTAAAGATGGATGATCTTACTAAAAATGATTTTATTTCACGCTGGGTATCGCTCGTTGATTTAAACGAGGGAATTAGCGATGCTGAGCAGGCAGCGAAACAAGCATTATTGCAATCCTATCAGCAGGCGTTAACCTATCCCTGGATAAAAGAGCGTCTAGACAGTCAGACGCTAGACATTCACCTTTGGTATTTTGATATTAAATCTTGCGACCTCTATGCGTATTCATTTGCACGCCAGGTATATGAAGTAATCGTTTAGTGACACGCTCTAGATACGCGAACGAAGCGTACATCCTTAATATTTCTTTAACAAAATAATAGTACTATTCTAGATCACTTCATTGTTGATTAGAAGAGAACGATTATACTTGAATCCTTTAGTACAGAAACACTAAGACAGTACCCTCGTCGCCTTGACGGTAGTGTCGCACCAAATAAAGATACCATTACTATGTCTGGTGATTTTCAAGGCAATGTGCTCTATGCTATTCACATGCTTGTTTTGCAGGGTGTTATTACGATCAGCGACGAAGGCTATGATCGCTTACAACAAATTTATTTCGAAAGAGGTGGCTTAACACCGGACACGACAGAAGCATTCATAGCGGTGATGCAAGCTGAAATAATGCTTGAAAACCCCGATCGCGCTGTGTCATTTTCCGGTGACATCTTTTTTGATCGTGGGCTCAGTGACTGGCTGATGTTGCATTTTCTCATGCAGTTACAAGACGGTGGTTTGCAAACGGTTATTCAATTCTCCAACCATGATTATGGGTTATTCGATTATTTATTTGCAGATGGCATTGCGGCCGCCATACGTGCGCGTGTCCAGGCTCGGTTTCAACGTGATTATGATGCAGAGCTATTGGAGCATGAGGCGCAATTAGCTGCGGAGGGTGATGCTGATGACATTTTTGGTGCTGTATATAGACAGTCTGACCCCGTACCGCCGAACAACGTAGCGTCGAAGACAGAAGGATTTATGAGCATCCTTTCGGAGACGCCAGGGAAATATTTCGATGCGACATCAAACTTACAAGGTCGATCAGGTCTGAGTTTGATGAAAATGATTGAAGCTGATGAGTACCCGGGCATCACAAAGGCACGTTGCCAGGAGCTGGTACAAAAATATGTGTTACCCAATTTGCAATTGGTCACGATTATTTATGATGAAAAATCGGGCACACTATCGGACGCCACTCATGGCATTATTTGTTTTGAGACCTATAAAAAAATGGCGATAAGCTTAGGCGTGATGTATCACGATAATAATCCTGCTGCATTTATAGAATCGATTGAGCGTATTAATGAGGCGTGGCAAAAGCAATGTTTGTCGGGGGAGTTACCATCGATTTTACCCGCTGATGAGCTTGAGCTACTTTATACGAAGTGGGAAATCGCAGCTCGTGGTATTTCGGCAGATCTTCTACCTTGTTTTCGTAGTGGGCATGCGCGGCATGATAAGAGCATTTTTAGTATAGATGAAAAAGGCGAGATAGAGTCTCTACCTATGCGTGAGTACCAGCAGCTTATGCCAACGCCACTCGATCTTTTGGACGTTCCTAAAACATTGAAAGCGCAAAAAGAACAGATCGATAATATGGTGGCTTGGAAAAGCATCACCTATGTTAAGTATCATGGCCATGAATCTTTTTTAGCGAGTCCTGAGCAAATAGCTGCTTTAGACGCCGTTCCACTAGGTAAAGACCGTCAATTAAGTGATGAATATTTAGCGCTTCGCGCTGCATTTATTGCTAAGACACCGGGGCAATCATGTCTGCAGATGAATCCTGCTGCACCCGCTCCTTACCTCGATCGTGTCAAAACGGTATTTAAAGATTATGACCGGGTTAACTTAGACAGTTCAGATCGAGGTAGAGAAGGGCATCCTAGTGTCGCTACGAAAAAATTAGCAAAAACGGTTTATTTCGCTGTTGCGCCAGGGCGCGTACTTGCACCACGTCCTGCGCATGTTGACGAGTCGCGAGCAGCGTGTATCAAACATCGCCATTATCAATTAAAAAGGGTGCTTTTACGTGAGTTGCTGTCATTTTGTGTGCGTGAATTAGAAGCGCTTCCCGTAGAAATAAAACAGAAAGGCATATGCGTTATAAAAAGTGACGATGCGCAAACAACGCTTGGCGATCAGTGTGATGTGATTCGTGCTTTTTTAAGAGGTGCGTCAGCTTTTAGTCGCCTACCAGACAAGCTTGTGGGTGCTGATGATCGAGACGTTGCATCAATGATCATGGCGTGTGGTTTTGAGTTATATAGTAAAATGTGTGATGCTGTGCACCGTTTAATGCCTAAACACGTGCTGTCTAAGACACTCTATACACACTACTCGCCAATAAAGGGGCTTCTTAATGCAGCTATGGATCTGCCACGGTCACATCAATTAGCGTATCTTGAGGAAATGATGCAAAAAATAGCAGCGGGTGCGACAGGGACGCAACGCCGTGATTTAATACCACCAATAATGCCCCCAATAGTGCCATCAATTTGGCTTACGCCGGCAGCCGGTGGGGAGCCAGACTGTTTATTTCAGCTAAAGAGTGCTTCTTAGTCCTGAAAAATGGTGGGTTGTATTGGGATCGAACCAATGACCCGCGGATTAAGAGTCCGCTGCTCTACCAACTGAGCTAACAACCCAACCTTCAGTGCGACGAGACGAATATCAGATCTGGTAACTAATCTTCATCTATCGCAACAATGACAGGTATCTTACCGTACTCATCTCAAATTTCAAAGCGGCTTTCAATCTTTTTATGCATTAAAAATAAACAGTTACGAGATAAGTGAAAATAGCCCTTGTTTTTGCCAGAATCTATGTTACGATATTACTAGTTTTATAGAAATAAAGGAGAGTAACCATGAACATTGATCAAGCAGCAGACTACTTTGCAGACCTAGGCCATCCGGTGCGTCTTAGCATTATGCGAGAGCTCGTAAAAGCGGGCCCAAGTGGCGTGAATACCGGTGAATTAGCCAAACGTTTTGATGTGCCTAATTCGACGTTTACCCACCACATTAAAAAGCTCGAAACGGTGGGTTTGGTCAAGCGCGAGCAAGTATCACAGGCATTAATGTGCAAAGGTGATTTTGATTTAATTCGGGCGCTATCGGCCTATTTAGTAGAGTCGTGTTGCAAAGATTCAGACTGCTCCGGTGCAGACTGTAAAAAAGCGTGTTGCGCGGATCCTAATTGCTGCAAAGATATTAAAAATTGCTGCTAACTCTTTCGGTGCCAGGTACGTACCTGGCACCGAATGCTAATCCCGGTATTGAAACAGTGAGATCTCTTATGACAGAATAGTCTTTTGTCGGAGATCTCATGCATTATCAGCCACCGGTATATACGCCGGCTCTAGTCAGTCCCTGTTTTACGCCACGCCAGAATTGCCGCGGTGATATTCTCAGGTTAATTTATTCCGCGAAAAAAACGATTCGCGTTCAAGGTTACTTCTTTACATCATATAAGATGGCTAATGCATTGGTTAAAATGAAAAATAGAGGCATTGATGTAAAGGTGATTTTAGATAAAAGCCAGTTTCAATGTGGTCAACGTTCACAACGCACGATGCTCATAAAGGGGGGTGTTGCGATTTGGGAGGACTTTAAGCCCAATATCGCTCATAACAAGATTATCATTGTGGATGGCGAGACGGTGGAAACGGGCTCCTATAACTTCACACCCTCAGCGCAATTTTATAATGCGGAAAATATTGTACTGATCAAAAGCCCAAAAATAGCGCAATCCTACTTGAAAAATTGGCGATGGCGCCAGTCTTTGTCCAAGCCGATACATGATTTACGCTGCCAAAAGCCAATAGCGGCCAAAAAAAGCACCAAGTAATGGTAAGCTCACTGATTTAATGGCAAAATATAACTTGTTATCAAGGAATATCCGCAGTGAGTGTAGACCAATCCACAGCTAGTTTTGCATTGAGTGACGATGGGGCGACGATCCAGTGTTTTGGGCGTTGGACGATCTCAAGTGTTGAGGCGCTCAATAAGGAGCTGAGGCAGTTACATAAGCGCGGTACACAGATCACGCAAATTGATGGGCAAGGCATCGATGGGTTTGATAGCGCGGGTGCGCTGATGCTCAACGACTTACTGCAAGTGCTTCAGTTAGACAGCAAATCAATCACAATCAGTGGCCTTAAAAAACGTTATATGATGCTCTATCAAGCCGTCGCTAAGCGTATTGCTGAGGCAAAAGCAACGGAGTTGCCCGAGCCGAATAATTTTTTTCATGAGCTGGGCGTGTGGACGTTTGAAAAGCTTATTCAAATATTCGAGTTCATTGCATTTACCGGTGAGCTTGCCGTCTTGTTGGTAAAAGGGTTAATGACACCGCACAGTTTGCCGTGGCGTGAGCTTATTGGTGTGATGGAAGATACGGGTTGCAAAGCGCTCGGGATTATTGCACTGATGTCTTTTTTGATAGGTATTGTGTTGGCGTATCAATTGGCCATTCAATTACAACAGTATGGTGCGAGTATTTTTATTGTTGATACGACCGGTATTGCCATACTACGTGAATTCGCACCGTTGATTACCGCTGTTATCATGGCAGGGCGTACTAGTACCGCATTTGCAGCATTAATTGGTACGATGGTTGTCAATGAAGAAGTGGATGCGTTACGCACCATGGGCATTCAGCCCGTACAGCGTTTGGTGCTGCCACGTATTATTGCGTTAGTTATTACACTGCCGCTACTCGTGGTGTGGGCGGATATCTTTGGTGTATTGGGTAGTATGATTATGGCGAAATCACTGTTACATATTGGGTTCCATAGCTTTTTGGAGCGCTTTGATATTGCAGTAAGTATTAATCAGTACATTCTGGGGCTTATTAAAACACCTATATTTGCATTAGTCATTGCAGCTGTGGGTTGTTTTCAAGGCTTTTCGGTTAAGCTGAGTGCAGAAAGTGTGGGACAACAAACCACCAAGGCGGCGGTTCAGGCGATCTTTTTGATTATTATTGTGGATGCTGTATTCTCAATTGTTTACAGTATATTGGGGTTATGATGGACGCACAACAAGCAATTATAACGGTGACCGATGTCAAAAATTACTTGGGTGGTTGTTGGGTTCACGAGGGGTTGAATTTTGAAGTACGTCGTGGAGAGATTGTTGCGATTATTGGTTCCAGTGGTTGTGGTAAGACGACGTTATTACGCTCCATTTTAATGTTACGTAGGCAAACGGCAGGGCATATCAGTGTGTTTGATGTTGATACGGTGGCCTCATCAGCACAGCAGCAGATGTCCATACGTAAACGTTGGGGCGTTATGTTTCAAAGCGCGGCCTTGTTTAGTTCATTGACATTACTTGAAAATGTTATTTTTCCGATGACGGAGCTCACCAACTTAAGCCGCAAATTGAAAAAAGAATTGGCCATGTTGAAAATTCAGATTGCGGGATTGGATGGCGCGGCGGCGTTAAAATATCCAGCAGAGCTCAGTGGTGGGATGAAAAAGCGTGCCGCATTGGCACGTGCGATTGCATTAGACCCTGAGTTATTATTTTTGGATGAACCCACAGCAGGGCTGGATCCTAAGTCCGCGGGCGAGCTGGATTCATTGGTATTAGAAATGCGCGACAATTTAGGGTTAACCTTTGTCATGGTGACACATGACTTGGATACGCTATGGCGTGTGCCCGATCGAATTTTATTTATGGGTGAGGGTAAAGTACTGGCCTATACAACGATGGCGGAGATGGTGAAGCAAACACATCCGCTTATTGTGGATTATTTTAGTGGTCCACGTCATCAACATCAGGAGCAAGATGATGGAAGGACGCGTTAGTTATACGGCTGTCGGTGTATTTGTAATCACGCTGATTGTAGCGGCCATCGCGATATTTTTTTGGTTAACGTTGCGCAAGCACGATCAAAATTATGATATGTATGTTGTTTACTTACATGAGGAAGTAACGGGACTTAGTGTGCAAAGCCCGGTACGTTATAACGGTGTTCCGGTCGGATTTGTTAAAAGCATTGGACTTGAGCCCAGTAATCCACAGTTGGTTAAGGTGATGCTGGATATTGAATCAGGCACGCCTATTAATACCTCGACCGTTGCCACATTGATGTCACAAGGCATTACGGGTGTTGATTACGTTGGTCTGCAATCAGAGCAGGTGAATGCGCCACCCTTAACGAAACATCAGGGTGAGTCGTATCCGGTGATTCCCTCTAAACCGTCCTTGCTGATGCAGTTAAGTGAAGTATTACCTGAAATTACAGGGAAAATTACGCAGCTGAGTGATAGTATCAGTGAGTTATTCGACGCGAAAAACCGTACCTCTATTGCAGCAACCTTACAAAACCTTCAGGTGTTTACCGCTGCGTTAAAACAAAGCTCAGGCCGTATGACGGCGAGTATGGCATCGCTGCAAACCATTTTGCAGCACGGTCAAGTGGTTGCCAATCAATTGCCGGCATTGGTTCAAGCAACCAATGATACGCTGAGTACCATTAATAAGACAGCACAGGCATTTGATCTTACGGCACATGTAGCGACACAAGCTTTAAATTCAGGTAAGGTCGCCATCAATAGCATTTCACAGCAGGTGGTCCCTTCTATGCAACAAGCATTGCAACAGTTAGGCAACATTGAAGTGAATTTGAGTGCCGTGACAAATCAATTGAAACGTAATCCATCCCTATTTATTCGCGGCAAACAACCCACGCAACCCGGGCCAGGAGAAAAACGATGAAATCAGTTCGATTTATAGGTGTATTAACACTGAGTGCCTTATTGGCCGGTTGTGGTTTGTCGTCTCCGGTTAAGATGAATACGGTACGTACCTATTCACTGACAAGTGTGACGCCTACAAAATTAGCACAACGCAGTCGTTCATCACGTACCTTGCTGGTGACGTTGCCAATTCCCGATGCCGGCTTTGGGTCGAATCAATTGATTTATAAACCGTTGCCATACGATTTTCGTTATTACGCAGATCATCAGTGGGCGGCACCACCGGCACAAATGTTATTGCCCTTATTGTCACAAGCGGTACGTAACCAAGGTTATTTTAAAGCGGTTGTCGCAACGCCCTTTAGTGGTATCACGGACTATCATTTGGATACACGTTTGATTAGTTTAGCGCAAAATTTCTTGCGCCCAACAAGTCGTGAGCAGCTGGTATTGCAAGAAACACTTGCCAGTAATGCGACAAATAAAGTGATTGCCAGTAAGCAATTTAGTATTTATGTATCCGCGCCTGCGAATAATGCGTACGGTGGTGTCGTGGCCGCGAACAAGGCAGTATCCGTGTTAACGGGTCAGGTTGCACGCTGGGTAATACGATCAGTGGGTTAAGTGTTGAGTGTGAATGTACACTGAGATAGCTTGGTAACGTTGGGTCGGCCACACGCATAATCTTTATGCTTTTTATCCCATTGCCATGCCGTGTGTGTGCGTGCTGTATTTAGGGCGTGGCGATTGACGTGCATACGTTTGTGCGTGTGAGAGATCAAGGCCACCCAATAGCCATCAGAGGAGCGATAGACACACGCCATTCGATTCTGAGCGGGCGCATAAATTGCACCGCCAAAATCGTTAACATTGAGCGTTGTTTTAAAGCCTGTTTGTTCAGAAGATTTCCACCCCGGTGTTTGTTGAGATACCCAGTAACCATCATGTTCTCGAATCATTGTGGTCGGGCAGGTGGTCGCAAGAGCCGTTGTAGATAGTATCGCAAGAGAAAAAACCGCTACGACGTTCTTATCCATGATCAATGACTCCTTGTGTATATATAGGCGCGTGAGAACATCATAGTCTATCAGCTGTTTTCGGTCAAATACGCTTTAGACATAGGTGTCAGTTCCGGCGATTCTTTCGATTTCCCGCTTTTTTCAATTGGTTA
>NVSS01000037.1 GCA_002732805.1 Coxiella sp. (in: g-proteobacteria) | reverse complement strand
TTTTGGTTTGCTATTGGATCGCGAACACACGGTTGAATCCGCTAGAAATGAAATTGGTCAAGCCATCGAAGGCTATGCCAACGCAAAACAACTTTATGAATTAGCCCAACAACATAACGTCGAAATGCCTATTGCAGAATGCCTGTTTCGTGTGTTGTACGAAGGCGCCGGTATTCGCGACCAAGTGCTCTTTTTGATGGGGCGCGATCCGCGTGATGAAGTTGGATGAACGTGGTTGGTACTGCGGCTAACGCCGTCCCGGTGAGCGCCAATCTTAGCTCATACCTCAAACGCAAAGCCGCAAAGGTGCTAAGACGCAAAGGTTTTTTTGAATCTAGCTTTTGATTTTACTATTAAATGTTCGCTAATTATTATCTAATAAAATTAAATATAACAAATGTTACAATTTAAATTCAAAAACCCCTTTGCGTCTTAGTGCCTTTGCGACTTTGCGTTTGAGGTATGAGCTAAGATTGGCGCTCACCGAGACGGCGTTAGCCGCAGTGCCTTCCCAGTCTCAAAGTACTTGCAAATCGTCGAAAAATGCCTAGAATGGACGCCTGTGGTTTTTAACAGGGAATCAGGTGAAATGCCTGGGCTGCCCCCGCAACTGTGAATCATGTTATTACTGTGTCGTTACCACTGAGTAATCGGGAAGGTGATAGAGTAGTGTGTCATTACTGAACACGCATGATAAGCCAGGAGACCTACCACGTATTTCTAATCCATGAATAGCGGAGGGCTCTTCCATGCTTAATAAGCAGCAATTAGCTGGGTTTTGTGTGTTGTTGGCGGTGACGCCAACATTTGCAGCACAAGTTCCCGGTGTGACCGTCAAACACAATGCGGCTAAAGCCGTGTCATTAACAACCCCAAGTGACGTACAAGTCATTTCACAACAACAAATAAAAGCGAGTGGTGCGAGTAATATATCGCAAGTGCTCGCGAGTCAAAGTAGTCTTCAATTACAAGACCTCACCGGAGATGGTAGCCGAATAACGGTTGGCATGCGTGGCTTTGGTGGTAATGCGGGTAGTAATACGTTAATTTTAATTAATGGTGTACCGCAAAATAATCCTGATTTAGCGACGACGGAATTAAATCAAATCCCATTGAGTAACGTCGAGCGTATTGTCATTATGCCGGGTAGCCAAAGTGTTTTATTTGGTGATCAAGCGGTAGCGGGTGCCATTAATATTATCACCAAAGATCCTAAGAAACCAAATGCAAATGTGTCACAAAGCTATGGTAGTTATCATCACCAAATTTATAATTTTAACGTGAGTGATGCTTATAAAAACGGATTTAATTATTATTTGGGCGGTTCCAAGGACATGACGAATAATTACCGTGACCATAATAAAGATGATCAAGCGAATCTACATTTAAATCTTGGTTATAAATACGCAAGTGGTTTGGTTAAGGTTTTTTATAATTTCTACCACCAAAATTTGCAGTATGCGGGTCCGTTAAAAGCAGGACAAGAAGCACAAAATCGACGTCAGGAAGAGCCGGGTTCGCCGAATAATTTTACCCATGAAACACATCATGCCCTGACATTAAATTGGAAACAGTTAATCACGCCGCATTGGAATAGTAATATGGCCTTAAGTTACCGTGATTTTTCGGCAAATGGCCAACTTTATGGTGCGTTTACGCAGTCGCGTCGCGTGTTTTATTTTGGGCATTCGTTTGAAGGTGATTTGGGCAGTGCCAAGCTGACGTTCGGTAATAATTTTTCGCATGATAATTACCGGCTGGATGCAGTTTCGAATAATGACCAAGATAATGAGAGTCAGTATGACATGGGTCTTTATTCACTGTGGAAACAAGCGCTGGGTAAATCGGTAACGTTTGATTTTGGCGCACGTGTTGCACATTTTATTAATGATTCCACAGCAGGGTCAACGGATTTTAGTGGCAGTGCCTTTGTCACATCACAAGCACTCTCGTGGCATGTCAATAAAAACAGCGCACTGTATGTGCGTCGTTCAGGAAATTATCGATTCCCTAAGGCTGAAGAAAATGCATATCGCCAGGCAGGGGTTAATCATTTGCGAACGCAGACAGGGAGTTCCTATGATCTTGGGTATAAGTATATAACTGATCGTTTTCATGCTGACATCAATGTCTATTACATGCGGTTGAAAAATGAAATTGTATTAGATCCAACAAAAACAGAAACGCAACCGTTTGGCTTTAATCGAAACTTGGCGCCAACGGATCGTAAGGGAGTGAATCTTGGTGCAAGCTATACACTGAATCCGCATCTGACAGTGGGTGGACAATACAGTTTTACGGATGCGGTGTTTAGATCCGGTAATTTTAAAGGTAAGAAAATTCCATTTGTGGCTGAAAATACCTTTCATTTGTCGAGTACGATTAACGTTGAGGAGCATTGGACGCTGTTTATGGAGTCGATTTTCACCGGGCATCGTTATGCCTCGGGCGATGACGCTAATGCCGGTACGGGTATTCCGGCCTTTGTTGTCTTTAATAGTAGTATTGGCTTTCATTATAAGCGTGCTGATCTTGTGTTTAGGGTTAATAATATATTCAATAAGTATTATAATTCGTATGCGTCAGCGATTACCGTTGGCAGTACGACCACCGAATATTATTACCCCGCCGATGGCCGTAATTATATGCTCACATTAAATTTGAACTTAGAGTGAAAAATAGTAAATATCTAGCGTTATCGTTACTGTTGCATCTGGCGATCGTGGCGATGCTGTTTGATTTTTACGTGAAGCAACCCGTTGCGAGCAAAGGTGTTCATGTCGTGAACGCCTATTTGTTTCAAGCAAAGGTAGGGCATCTACAAAAGGCCCACAAGCAAGTCGTTGTTAAAAAACAGATGATTAAGCACAGCATTGTTAAAAAGAAGGGGCTAGTGAAAACAGTCAAACCGATTAAAACGATGGTGTCACATAAGGCGGAAGCGGCGTCACGGGTCGCATCTCCTAAGCCATTAACCAAAGGACAGCGCTCGCTTATTTTAGAGGAATTGCATGATGCTATCCGCAAAAACCTTATCTACCCAAGTCAAGCGACGTTTTTAAACCTCACCGGCACTACGCTATTACAGTTTCATATACAGCCGAATGGGGTGATTGAAAAGGACCATGTCGTGACGAGCAGCGGTTCGTCGATTTTAGATCAAGCAGCAATGGCAACATTGAAAAAAATATCACCTTTTAAGCTGGCCAAGCGATACTTAAAGCAACCTGAGTTATTTACTATTGCCATTAGTTTTGAAACAACTTAGTGATGCCCATTTAAACCCCGCGGATCTGTCAAAATTAAATTTTTAAAAAAAGCATAATAAGCGATGGCTGAAAATTGATAAAAACTATGTTAAGCAAAAGTCTAGTTGACGCAACGCTTCATAAAGAATGATGGCGGTGGCGTTGGAGAGGTTGAGACTACGACTGTGTTCACGCATTGGAATTTTTATTTTTTGCGCATCCGGGGTCGCCTTAAGTATCTCATCGGGCAGGCCGCGTGTTTCCGGGCCAAAGAGTAACACATCGTTATCACGATAAGTGGGCTGCGAATAAAACTGTGTTGCTTTTGTGGTACAGGCAAAGATACGCGCCTGTTTAAACTTCTCAAAAAAAACATCTGCATTGTCGTATTCATGCACGTTGCTCAGTTCGTGATAATCTAGCCCGGCACGACGGCATTGTTTTTCATTTAAATCAAAGCCCAGGGGATGGATAAGGTGCAAGTGCGCACCAGAATTAGCGCACAAGCGTATAATGTTTCCAGTATTCGGTGGAATTTCAGGTTGGTATAAGGCGATATGTATTATTTCTTTTCTTCTTTAGATTTAGGCGGTGTTTTCGTTGCCGCAGGATCAGCTAGTTTAGTGGTGCCGCCTTTTTTTGTGGCAGTGTCTTTTGCAGCAGGTTCGTTTGCGAAGATAAAGCCGCTATCTTTAGCCTGTTCCAGGCTGATACCTTTGCTATCAAGTTCCGTTGCATTATCGGCATCACTGACGTTTTTAAAATCTTGTACTGTTAGTCTGTTACTACTAACAATATGTTTCGATTTAAACGTTTCCGCTAGGTTTTCTTTGAGGCGTTTATCCATTGTTTGGGTATAAGCGCTGCGCACAAAGACATAGGGATCAAACGCAGTATCAATCATGCGATTAGCCGGCAATAATTCAGAACGGTGATTAGTGATTTGTAAGCCACGTGCTGCAGCATCGATGTACCAGTACTTGCCGGGAATATAAAAGTAAGGCGTAGTTGGCAGATCAATGACGCCACCAAAGTTAGAGCGGAACGTACCGGGTCCCATAAAGGGCAGTACCAAATAGGGTGAGGTATGGGTGTTGCCTTGCCAGTAGGCAAGGGTTAATTCAAAGCTTTCATAGTGTGGGCGTAAGCCCATGTGTTTTGCGACATCAAACAAACCACCAACACCGACGGTAGAGTTAATCAATAAGCGCCAAAAATCATTTAACATGAAGAGAAACTTACCTTGTAGCACGTCATTTGGAATGCTGGTGACCTCATCGAGATTATCAAAAGCATTTTTCACACCCGTTTGGGCAAAATGTGGCAAGAGAAAATTATACGTTTGTGCAATAGGGCGCATGAACAAATGGTCCATATCCATATTGAAGGCAAACATGCTGCGGTTGAAGTTTTCGTAAGGGTCGCTGGGATCAACGGGCTTGTGAAAGCATCCGCTGAGAAGTGAAGAGGTGATCACAAAAAGGCCAAGTTGAAGTAATTTTTTATACATTTTGCCTACCCTAGCGTATTAATCCTTTGGAATGTCGGTAGATTAGCATGACATTTGATCTGTGGCTAGTCATTTGCATTTAAAGGAGGTAACGCGCGTCGTCATTGTTTATTATTATTGCATCCAAACTCAGGGAGGGTTGGCATGCGAACGAAGAAGAAAAAAATGCTGTATATCATGTTTTTGCTCATTACCGTGCTGATGTTTTTGCATGGCTGGAAAACTTATGTGACGCCACCGGAGCAGTCGGCCAATTATGTGAAAAAACACCATCAAATAGATAAGCCGCTGCATCATTTTAAGAAATCCTATCATTACTACAAAAACACGGTATTGCACTCATAGCCTAGGGTTTTGTAGCATGATGGCATGGAGCAGCCGTCAATTAATCTAACGTATGTGATGGGGCAGTTGAATGTTCAGTTTACGTCCCAACAACTGGCACACATTACGAATCACTATACCGGTCAACAGGCGCGATTGGGTCGGATTAATTTATGGACGCCGCCACAACCACTGACACTAAACCTACGTTTTAATCAGGCGAGTGACTGTCCTTATAAACCTGTTACACCTGCTGATCATCATTGGCTAAAAAATCAATTAACGGAGGTGGGGTTATTTTTTGATGATGGACTATGTGATTTAGAAGACAACACGCAGTTGTTGCTCAGCGATGCGCAATTACAACAAATAAAAGCGTCCAGTAAGGAACCTAATGTAACGTTGTTTATCCACGGTTACAATGTCGGGTGGGGTGAGTACGGTAAGCAACTGTATACGTCGAGCCAATCAGCATCAACAAGTCAACAGGTGGCCTATCAACCGGGTAATAAGACGGCGTTTAATCCACAGTCGGATATTCTTTATTTTTCGACAGAAGCGGCAACAATTTACCGTAATGTAACACATCAATACAAACAATTTTCTACCGCAGCGCACGCACTAAGGCTTAATGATGACCGCTTAAATGGCGAGGGTGCGCATAATTGGTGGCTGCATATGGAATACAATTTAAACAGGGCGGCTGGATTTAACGGATTTGATTATCTCTTTCAAAAAAATAAACCACATTACACACGTATTTTAAATGTGGCCTGGTCCGGTGATCCGGTAAGTGCACTGGATTATATGGCGATCGAACCGATGGCCGACATAACAGCACGTGCGCTACTGCCTGCGTTGGTACAGTTACATGAGCAGCATATTCAAATCAATATTATTGCACACAGTGCAGGAAACATAGTGTTATTAAAGGTGATGGAGGTATTAGGTAAAGAGCCGCGATATCACAATTTGCTAAACCATGTGTTTATGTGGCAAGCAGCGATGCCCAATAACGTATTATCGCCAAATGCACAACATGAAGATGATAGTTTAACCGGGTTTTGGCGCACACCACATGCGTATTTAAGTGCGCGTAAAATACATGTGCTGTATAGTCAGCATGATAATATATTAGGACCGATTCCGTTTAAAGTGGACGGTACGAAAGATAAGCGATTGTATGACAAATGGCGTACGCCCGGCGGTGGTAAAGGAATGGCACTGGCTGCATTATCACTTGATATTATCGATCAGAAATTAGGTGTTCCAAATGCATTGCGTAGTGGCTATCATGTGGCCCATTTATTTCATGTGCCGTTTAGTGCCTTACTCTATGATGCAGCACTACGAAACGCCCTTTATGAAAAATGGGTGACGAAGTATGCTCATCGGTTGGATAACGCGCATCATTGCGCTACATTAAGTGATCAAGTGGGCGTGATACAGCAGGAGTATCATCAAACATTTCAAGGTCTCGCCTTATTTATAAGCTTATTTTCAGCAATCAAGCACGATGGAATGCTTGCTTTTTTAGCGAACCTCAAAAATGATCAACGGTTGGCGCAATTCTTAGTGACGCTTCCAGCATTATTGGCGCAGCAGTTAATGACGCACATCACACATGCCGCACGAGTTACCATTGACCATCAGGATTGGCAGCGAATATATAGTGGTCTCTCACATTACGCACAAACACATTTAAGCTTCTCCTATTTGAAATCACTATGGAACGTGATGATGCAGGGGCAAGGACATTGGTTGCAACATTCAATTTCTGACATCAAAAAATTTCTCTTTTCCAAGATGCACGATATGCTATTGCCGTATCCCTACCAAATTTTCATGAAAAACACACAGCTGCAATACTACGTTTTTTGTGAATTAATTCGCTATTATCAACAACATCATGTTGTTCATCAAGAATCATTATCAGTACGTGGTGCTGCGTTGGCACGACGGGGCAGTGAAGTCGCTGCCTTTATGATTACGGTATTGAATACGCCTGGTGCTGAACCACGACCGGCACTAGGATATTCTGGCATTGATGCGTCCGATGTTGCGTTGAATCGACTTGTAGAACAAGGAAAAATCATAACCGTTGATCAAAGTGACTACCTATTGCATCACAGTGCCATGAAAGTGTCAGATTTTAAGAATCCAGTCTTTAGGCGTGTTTATCAGGGTGTGATTATGCAGGCCGATGGGATGCATTTTGGTGAATTTATGTAGGGTCGTAGTTTTAAATTTGTGATATAGTGGCTAAATTATTTTCAGCAGGAGCATGCAATGAGCTTACAAGGCAAAACCGTATTAATTACGGGCGCGTCGTTTGGTATCGGTGAGGCATGTGCCCATGCATTTGCCAAGGCGGGAGCGCGAGTGATCATTTCAGCGCGTACAGAATCGAAATTAGAAGCATTGAAAATGCAATTAGAGACAGAGCATGGTGCAACCGTACATAGCTTAGTGATGGATGTATGTGACCGGGCGGGTGTAAAGTCAGCGATTCAGGGTCTTGGTAGTGATTGGTCTAAACTAGATATATTGCTTAACAATGCCGGGTTAGCGCTCGGATTTGATACGCTACAAGACGGCAACCTGGATGATTGGGACCGCATGATTGATACCAACGTAAAGGGATTGCTCTACGTAACGCATTTTGTATTACCGGGTATGATTGCCGCCAATTCAGGGCATGTGATAAATATCGGTTCGACATCAGGCTATCAGGTATATGCCAAAGGGGTTGCCTACTGTGCGACAAAATTTGCGGTGCGCGCGATTACAGAAGGGTTAAAAATGGACGTGCATGAGACGCGCATTCGGGTTACCGAAATTGATCCGGGCATGGTCGACACTGAATTTTCAACGGTGCGCTTTAAGGGTGATAGCGAGCGTGCTGATAGTGTTTATGACGGATTTAAACCCTTAGCTGCTGCTGATATTGCAGATGCTGTTTTATATGCTGTCACGGCACCTGCCCATGTTAATGTACGCCAAATGCTGGTCACGCCAACGGCGCAAACAGCGAATGGCATGGTGTATAAAGAAGACTAGCATGCAGCAAGCATTACTCGATTATTACCAATCTATTATTCCTGATCCCGTGCGTTTTGCTGAATACGCACGGCAGCCTTTACCGGCTACATTTTGGGTAAACCCACTGAAGGCGACGCAGAGTGTGTTTGATGCGCAAGACGTGACGCCCTTGCCATGGAGCATAAACGGTTATCGTTATACGGGTGCTGATGCGCTTGGTAAATCGTGGCAATACCAATTGGGTTTGATTCAAATCCAAGAAGAAGTGTCCATGTTGCCGGTGATGTTATTAGATCCAAAGCCGCATGAAACCATCTTGGATCTTTGTGCAGCACCGGGAAATAAAACAGCTGAAATTGCTGTTGCCATGAAGAATACAGGTACGGTGATTGCCAACGACCGCAATTACCAACGGATGAAAGCATTGGGTCAAACCATGCGCCGTTTGGGATTGATTAATATCACAGTGACGGTACAGGACGCCTTGAATTACCAATCGTTTCCTAATTATTTTGATAAAATATTGGTAGACGCGCCCTGCAGTTGTGAAGGTACCTTTCGCAAACGTATTCAAAAGCCCATTACCCCCAATCCGCGTCAACACCGCCACTTAGCCTCACAACAGATTGCGATGCTTAAAAAAGCGATCGCTTTATGTAAACCGGGTGGACGTATCGTTTATTCAACGTGTACGTTTGCACCGGAAGAAAATGAAGGTGTGGTGTCGGCGATCTTAGCGAAGTATAGCGATGAGGTGCGGCTGTTACCGATTGAATTGCCGAATTTCAAATGGTGTGAGGGTGTGCAGCAATGGCAGGATGTGCAGTATCATCCGGATGTGGTGCATACGATGCGGGTATGGCCACATTTAAATGACACCGGTGGGTTTTATGTGGCGGTATTCGAGAAAACAAAGCGTGCAGTATCTGCTAGTGTAGCGACCGTTACACCCCAGGCGAATAATCACGATATTGTTGATGGGCTTTGGGATCAATTTGATTTTCCGGCCGCATTAAAAGAGCACTATATTTTTGATCAGGCGAGTCGGCGTGGTATATATATGCTGAACAAAGACCATTGTATTCCAGAGGGGTTATCGTATGATGTGTCAGGATTATTATGTGTGAAGACGAAAACGAATTTCCCTAAACTGAGTACGGGTGCGGTGGGTGTGTTGGGGCAGAAAGCTTCAAAAAATACGGTCACTTTGAATGAGCAGCAGTTTGCTGCCTATTTGCGCCGTGAAGAGACGATATTGCTCCCCAGTCAAATAGAGCAGGTGACGGCAACCGGATTTGTGATTGTATGTTATCAAGAATTTATTGCCGGTACCGGACTGTTCTTGAGTCAAACACCGGATCAACCACCACGATTACGTAGTTTATTTCCATCCACGATTTAAATTAACTTTTATAAGAAATTGGCCTATACTAGACGGATGGACAATTTACGCATGGAACAGCTAGTCTGTCAAAAACGCATAATGGAATATGCAAGCAATGATCATATTCCGCCTTTCGAACGCTTACGCTTCATCAGTATTGTACAAGATAATCTGCGGATGTTTTTTGAAAAATATTGGGCGGAAGTCGTTAATACAGAGTTAAAAGATCCTGTGTCCGATCTCCTCAATAGTATTTTAGAGTTGATTGAGGGTGCGACAGAGCAAATTATTGAATACATCAATAAAGAAGACTTTGGTGTTTCCATTTGTGAGTCACCCGGCGATGAAATAACAGATAAATTATTGGCTCGCATCATCGAAGGTGATGCCGTATCGTATGATCAATTAGAATCAAGCGTGATCTACCTCAGTGCGAATGAGGGCTACTATAAGATTATGCCCGAACATTTTTTCTTCTATAGCAAAACGGACGCGACGTTCTATCCGCTGTACAGCGTTGTGGATTCAAATGATCAACTTGGGTTTACCTTACTGTATCGCCAACGTGATCGTAAGTACGTAAGCGATAACTACCCGCATTGTATTATTGAAGTTTTATCCAGTTACCGCAAAAATGGTAAACCGTTAGTCGATATGTCAACGCAGGCACACCAATTAATTAGTAGTGATGTGGTATTTTATGAGGCGCCTGCGGCACTCTTTATGAATTGGGCGCTTATCTATGAGGCGGTACCTGAGAAGCAAGCGTTGTACTATGCACCATGGGAAAATTTGACGAAAAAGCACCAACAGCAGGTAACCGATTTCAGTGCGGAACGTGATCGGATACTTCACTTTCCGATGGATGATTTTTCGGAGCTCGTGTCGTTATTACGTGAATGTATTCACAGTGGTAAAGTGAGTGAGCTTTCCGTCACGATTTATCGTGTGATTGTGAGTAGTGAATTTTATAGTTTGTTACTATTGGCGTTAGAAAAAACGATTAAGGTCAATGTCATTATTGAAGTAAAATCAAGTTATGAAGAATTAAAAAACTTAGCGATCGTCGATGATCTCCGAAACATGGGTGCGAATGTTGTTTTATCCCCTCATAATTTGAAACACCATGCCAAATGGATTTTAGTTAATTTTAAGGACAACACGTATCAAGATATTGCGTTTGTGAGTACCGGCAATTGGAATGAAAAGAATGCGCTTTGTTATATTGACTATGTCTATATCACACGGAACAAAGCGGTGGTAAAGGATTTATCTAATTTTTTACGTTATTGTAAAGGTGAGACGGATACGTGCTCATTGAAGAAACTGTGGATTTCACAAGTTAACTTTGGTGATAAATTATTTGCAAAAATAGAACAATTAAAACAACATGCAAAAGCAGGTGGTAAAGCGTCTATTTTTATTAAAGTAAATGAGTTGAGTTATCACAAGGTAATTGATGCCTTGCAAGACGCCGTTGCGTGCGGAGTTACCTTAACCATTGTGGCGCGCACCTGTTCATTGCTTACGGAGTCTCCCGGTATCAAAGTAAAATCTTACTTGGGACGGTTTTTAGAACATTCACGTATCTTTGGGTTTGAAAGGGATGGCCATGAGCCTGAAGTCTATCTTAGCAGTGCTGATTTACGTAAGCGAAACTTCGAAAAACGCTTTGAAATTGCCGTTGAAGTAGAAGATAAAGAATCCAAGCAAGTCTTATTAAATATGATCAAATTGTATTCCAGTAATAAATACCGGCATGTGTCCTATGACGCTAAAGGTCGATATTCTTGGCATGAAAAAGAAGACTTACATGAGTGGATGATTCGCGAATCGTAAGGTTCCGTGGGTGTGTATTATTGAGTTACTGCGGCTAACGCCGTCACCGTGGGTGCTGCGCGTCACTCATACCCCACACGCAAAGCCGCAAAGATGCAAAGCCGCAAAGGCTTTTTAGGTTTGAATTATAAAATTTATTATTAATTCTATTTAGATAAAAACTAACAAACACACAATATTAAAACCTAAAAAATAAACGCTAAAAGACCTTTGCGGCTTTGCGTGTGGGGTATGGTGACGCGTGGCACCCACGGTGACGGCGTTAGCCGCAGCGCCTTAATCCCTGCAGTGCTTTAAGATCATATCCAAATCGCCAGTATACCCATGACGGCAACACCGGCAATGCTTGCCAATACTTCTTCGTATTTTTGGTAGCCATCACTACGCGGATGGTGACGGTGGTGTGAATGAATGGTTGCGATATAGATAAACGTGCCGGCGCAAATTGCGTTGAAATAAGTTGTTAATAGATCATCCGTAGCGGCTGAAAAATAGTGGCCACCAGAAAATCCAACAAAGATGCCGAGCGGGGTGATGCACGAAAATAGTAAGAACAGCAGTCGCACATAATGGTTGTGCTTGATTTGGCGGTGTAGGTTGATGACTAAAGCAAACAATTCAAATGCTTTGTGTGCCATGATGGCAACGAGTAAGCTAATGACAACGGTATAGGTGGTTGATATGCCAAGAGCAATACCCGTAATGAACGCGTGTATTGAGAGTGTGGCGATGAGGGGGCCGATGTGTGCAATATGGCGGAAGCTACCGATACGTTTTACCATGAATTGTTCGATACACATTAATATGAGGAAGCTTGCAGCTGCTACGAGAAAGGCATCGACCAGTGGCGAGGTGTGCTGTGTGCTTAAGAAGCCGGCGGTGGCATCAGGCAGCAGGTGAAAGATGGCCGCGCCGATAAAAATACCACTGGCAAGGGCTTCACCTAAACTGATCAATTTCTTATATTTATTCGCGATGTGCAGCGTGGTAAACCCAGCGCCGACACTGGTTGCAAAAATAACGACCATTATGGTCCATTTTAGACTGAAAAGCCCCATATTCGGTCCTCTAAATTTACTGTGCGCGGAGTATACTATAATATATGTTACTAGGACGCAATAAATTACGTTACTTTATAACATAAATAACGAAAGGGTTATTAGAATCATGAACTTAGACTATTTAGACTTCGAACAGCCAATTGCTGAGCTAGAAGAGAAAATTGAAGAGTTACGTCGGGTAGGGACCAATGCCGAGATAAACATCAGTGAAGAGATCACGCGCCTCGAGAAAAAAAGCCGTGAGTTGACTAAGGGTATCTTTGCCTCATTGTCCGCGCAGCAGATTGTACAACTGGCGCGTCACCCGTTGCGTCCGTATAGCCTGGATTACATGCATCGCATTTTTACAGATTTTGAGGAATTACAGGGAGATCGCCATGTGTCTAAGGCATCGGCGATGATCGGTGGTATGGCGCGCTTTGATGGTGAGCCTTGTATGGTGATAGGCCATCAAAAAGGCCGCGGCACGAAAGAAAAATTGGAACGTAATTTTGGTATGGCTTCGCCAGAAGGTTTTCGTAAGGCATTGCGCTTGATGAAGCTCGCAGAGAAATTTCATTTGCCGGTATTTACCCTTTTAGATACACCCGGCGCCTACCCAGGTATCACGGCAGAAGAGCTCAATCAAAGTGAAGCGATTGCGCGTAATCTATTCGCAATGTCTGAATTGAAAACACCTATTATTTGCACGGTGATTGGAGAAGGCTGTTCCGGTGGTGCATTAGGAATTGGTGTGGGTGATCGTATTTTAATGTTGCAGTATGCTTACTACTCCGTTATTTCGCCTGAAGGGTGTGCCACGATTCTGTGGAAGAGTGCAGAGCGTGCCGCAGAAGCAGCGGAAGCATTAAACCTAACCGCTGGGCGTTTACATCAGCTGGGGTTGATTGATGAAGTTATTCCAGAGCCACTAGGTGGTGCACACCGTGACTACGAACGCACAGCGGATCGCATTAAGGATCGCTTGCGAACAAACTTAAAATCATTGAAAGCGTTATCTATTGACGAGTTATTAGAGCAACGCTACAAAAAATGGGTTGATCCTAAATAATATGTTAAGCATTGCTTCTTTCAAACAACATTTGGCACAACTGACGTCAAGCACACACTTTTTGGTGGCTTATTCAGGTGGCGTGGACTCACATGTCTTGTTACACCTCATGTCGCAAATAGAAGGCGTTGAGGTGACTGCGATACATGTCAATCATGGGTTAAATGAGGCGGCAGACCAGTGGCAAGTACATTGCCAATCGGTATGTGACGCGTTAGACGTTTCATTTCGTGAGTTCACGATTAATGTCATTAAAAAACCACGCCAGAGTCTTGAAGCTGTCGCACGTGACATGCGGTATAGCGTTTTAGAGCACCTCGTAAAAAATGATGTGGTTTTAGTGACGGGGCACAACGAAAATGATCAAGCCGAAACGGTATTATTGCAGCTCATGCGCGGAGCAGGTGTGAAAGGATTAAGTGCGATGCCGATGGTTAAGGCATTTGGACAAGGTCAATTGATGCGACCTTTGTTGAACGTAACTCGAGCCGATATTGAAACCTATGCGCGAACGAATGCGCTAGAATGGATTGAAGATAGTAGTAATGCAGACGATGATTTTGACCGCAATTTTTTACGTAACCAGATACTCCCCCAACTCCAGACACGCCGTGAAGGTGTCCTACCCAATCTAGCACGAAGCGCGCAACATATTGCAGAGGCCGCTGATTTAATCCAAGAATTCGCAGCGATGGATTATGAGGTGATTAAGGGTGATGATCCAAAACGATTAAATATCGAATTACTCAAACAACTAAGCGATAGCCGTCAAAGCAACGTCATTCGTTATTGGTTAGGCTTACAAAATCGTAATGTTCGCATGCCCAGTCAGGCAATACTCGAACAAATTAAACAGCAGTTATTATTTAGCTACCCCGGATCACATCCTGTTGTGCAATGGGGTAAGGTGATGTTACGTCGCGAGCAGGGCGCTATGTATGTGACCTGTCTGTCTTAGCCTTAATACTCTGGTGGTTCTTGTTGTTTATCGAGGGCATCATTAATTCCTTTCGCTTTGATACGGTCAGCAACGTAGGCGACGTTACGCATCATTTTGCGCCCCAGGAAGGATAAAAAGATCGAAATAATGAGTAGTGCTGCCCAAATAATCATGTTAGTTCGGGTGTTACTATACATAAATTGGTAAACAAGCAGCAGCAGACTGGCAATCAAGCACGCCGTGCCAGTCATGCTAACAATACGTGCGGACGTGTAGGCGCGTTTGAGTTCGGGGTTTGATGCGATAATGTCTTGTATGGTGCGGTAGGCCATGTGTCTCATCCTTGAAATGTATTGTATAATTATAGCCCACCAAGGCATGAGCGTCTATAAGACACCGAAAACCACCCCCCCGTCCTCATTCATGTTATGCTAATGCTATGATTTCATTGTCAATACTCGATATGCATTGCGCCAGTTGTGTCAAAGGCATTACAGAGGCGCTAGAAGGTGTTCCCGGTGTGCAACAGGTGGCGGTTAATTTTGCGGCACGCACAGCCGATGTTGAAGGAGCGGCTGATGAAGGTGCGCTGATTGCTGCGGTTAAAGCACGTGGTTATACAGCAACCGTAGACGTCGATCCAAAAGAAACGGCAAAGGCCACATTGACGCTCTATCAGTTACGTCTGAAACAGGCCATTTTAGCGACCATTGTAGGTATTCCCTTGTTAGTGGATATGTTTGTCCATTGGATACCGACGCCTGAGGTTGCTCACCGTCAATGGTTTTGGATTGTCATCGGATTTATTGTGCTCGGCATGATGTGGTATAGCGGGCGTCATATATATAGGGGACTATGGCAGTCCGTTAAATCGTTTCAAGGCAATATGGATACGTTAGTGGGCATGGGTACCGGTGCGGCGTGGTTGTTTTCGATGATTGTTGTTTTATTTCCTGCCACGATCCCCACGTTAGCGCGCCATGTTTATTTTGATACAACCGCGATGTTGCTTGCCTTTATTACGTTTGGTAATGCCCTTGAGATTCGTGCGCGTGGTAAGAGCTCAGAAGCGATTTCACAACTGCTGGGGTTACGTCCCAAAACAGCGCGTATTGTTCGTGATGGTGGTGACAGCGATGTGCCCATTGATCAAATTCAAATGGGTGACCAGCTACGTCTATTGCCGGGTGAACAAGTGGCCGTTGATGGCGTTGTTATTGAGGGTGATTCACAGCTTAATGAAGCGATGTTAACGGGAGAGCCCTTGCCGGTTCACAAACAGTCGGGTGATAAAGTGTATACAGGCACGATCAATCAATCCGGCAGCATCATTTATAAAGCAACAGGTATCGGTAAAAATACAACGTTGGCACGTATTATTGATCTTGTGCAGCGCGCTCAAAACACAAAGCCTAATATTGCACGACTCGTTGATACCATTGCGGGTATTTTTGTACCTATTGTATTGTTAATCGTGATGCTAACGGTCATCGGTTGGGCCATTTGGGGTCCACAACCTACGGCAGGTTATGTGCTGACGACAGCGATTGCGGTATTGGTGATTGCGTGTCCGTGCGCATTAGGCTTAGCAACACCGATTGCTATTATGATTGGTGTGGGTAAGGCAGCACAGCTGGGCATCTTAATTCGTGATGGTAACGCGCTTCAAGCGATTACTCAGTGTGACGTTTTTGTGCTTGATAAAACAGGAACCATAACCGAAGGCAAGCCTGTCGTCACTCAGGTGTTTTCTATTGATGGCGATGAGGCCAGCGTGATTCGTATAGCCGCCTGTTTAGAAAAACAGTCAGAGCATCCATTAGCACACGCTATCTTAGCGTATGCAAAGCCGCATGAATCATTGCCACGCCTCGATTCATTTAAAGCACACCCGGGTCTTGGTGTGAGTGGGATCATTGAAAATAAGACAGTACTATTAGGTAATCGACGTTTTATGCAGCAACATGCCATTGATTTCGAGGCATTAACGCCTGACTATTCTGCAGCTGTAGCACAGGGAAAAACAGCTATCTATGTCGCACAGGATGGAAAGATAGCCGGTTTGCTTATCATTTCAGATACGATAAAAGCGGATTCAAAAGCGGCGATACAGTTATTAAAGTCAGCCGGCAAGCGTGTCATCATGCTGTCAGGCGATAACACACAAGCGGCACAGCATGTGGCGCGTGAGGTGGGTATTGATGAGGTGATTGCAGATGTGATGCCTGCAGACAAGATCGATCAAGTTCAGCTATTGCAAGCACAAGCACTTAAAGTCGCCATGGTAGGTGATGGTATAAATGACGCCGCTGCATTAACGCAAGCCGATGTGGGTGTGGCGATGGGCGCTGGTGCAGATGTGGCGATTGAAGCAGCGGATATTGCTTTAATGACGGGTTCATTACAAAGTATCGTTGATTTGATGTCGCTATCCAAACGTGTGATGCGCAATATTAAGCAGAATTTGTTTGGTGCCTTTATCTATAACAGTATTGGTATTGTGATTGCAGCCGGTGTTTTTTATCCTTGGGTGCATATGCTATTAAGCCCCATTATTGCCGGTGCCGCGATGGCCTTATCGTCGTTAACGGTGGTATTAAATGCCAACCGATTGCGCTACTAAACGTACGTTATTGCCGAATCATTATGACGCCGAATTAAAGGGGGGTAGGAACCCTTCCGTTACGGCCAAACTTAGGGCCGTCGTTAGTGAGCCGATACAGCGCCTTTGAATTCCGACACTAGCATGTTAGAATGCGCCTCGTGACATTTTATCTGAAATCATAGCATGGGGCTGATTTCCACAACAGAACCAACGAATGATTTAAATGCATATCAACCAACTATTTTATTTCGATAGAAAAAGACTAAAACGACTACTCACCTTTTTTATACTCATTTTTGGTGCATCTGCCGCTATGAAGTTGTCATCAATGAAAGATGCTTTTTATTTTCCAATGTTACATACGTTTCATATCACTAATGAACAACTGGGGGCGACGCGTTCTATTTATGGTGTCGTACAAATGCTGGGTTATATTCCTGCTATGTTTATTGCCGATCGTTTTTCCAAGAAGATCATGATCCCATTTTCGTTGTTGTGCTTAGCTTTAATAGGGTTATATTTTGCAACCATCCCCAGTTATATCGGGTTATTAGTGGTGTTTGGATCACTCGCAATTTTTGGAGAAATGACGTATTGGCCGATTATGCTGAAATCCGTTCGGTTATTGGGCTCGGCTGACGAGCAAGGGCGGTTATTTGGTTTTCTTGAGGGTGGACGAGGGCTGATTGATATTATTCTTTCATTTGCCTCCTTGTGGATATTTACCTTTTTTGCAAATGAAAAAGCAGGATTTCAGCACGTTATTCATTTTGATTGTATCGTTTTAATCTTGACTGCAATCGCATCCTATTGGGTCCTTGAGCATGACCGAATAGATAATGCGGAAGGAGTGATCGCATCGTCGAAACGAATTTTACTTGGTATTAAAGGTGAATTGCATAAAAAAGAATTGTGGTTATTAGCCTTTACCGTCTTCTTTATTTGGGTAACTTATGCGGGTTTAACATCATTTATTCCCTACATGCGCAATATCTTTAGTCTACCCATCGTGCTCGTAGGTGTTTACGGTATTATTAATCAATATGGGCTTAAATTAGTGGGTGGGCCTGTCGCAGGAATATTAGCTGATAAATATTTTAAGTCACCGTTAAAAACGATGCGTGTCGCATTTATTGGCGGTATCATGGGGTTAATTTTAATTATCGTATATTCAAGATTAGGCCATTCCACGGGCTATACGATTGCCATCATTTTAACCTTGGTGATGGCTTCTTTTATTTTCATGCTAAGAGCCTTAGCGTTTTCACCGATGGCTGAATTAAAAATACCTAAAAGCAGTGTTGGCTCGGCACTCTCACTTGTTTGTATGATTGGATATTCTGCTAATATTTTCGCCTATGCCATGTATGGTAAAATAATTGATATTTATCCAGGCACGAAAGGTTATGATTACGTATTTATGATCATGATTATTTGTTTAATCCTGGCTTATATTTTAAGTAGCCTGACTTTTAAAATAGTTCATAATAAAAATGGATCTGTAAATATTGAGTAAGCGCGAATCGATCACTCTCATTTCACCTACCGATCACGCTGTTTTTATCAGTAGCTTATGAAATCCTTTAATTTTAGATACCGGTGTGACAGCTCAATGCAGTTATTCATATATTTATTGTCACGATGAGTTGTGTAATCGCCAAATACATTTTCTACTGCTCCATACAAAGCGGGTTCTTTATCGGTCG